>JANYEU010000399.1 GCA_025362915.1 Chitinophagaceae bacterium
CTTTTGCTACTGTTTCCCCTTTGCCTTTAAAAATGGCTTCTATTTGGGGCTAATAGGAGAAGATTCTGACTAATATGTATCAGATAATACACATGAATTTGCCATTATCACAGATTTATGTTCCAATAAACGTGTATGAAAGTTACCCTTATCCCCTTATCTGGTATATCTCCTTGATGTTACGCCCAAGACCATCATAGTCCAATCCATAACCAAGTACAAACTTATTCGGGATGGTAATACAGATATAATCTATGTTTACGGGGAAGGTTTGTGCATCTGGCTTGTGTAATAATACGGCAACCTTAAGAGACAATGGCCGTTGGTTTTCCAACTGTGGTAGGAAAGTATGTAGTGTTTTGCCAGTATCTATAATGTCTTCCAGAATGATTACATGTCTACCTGTTACGGCAACATCCAATCCTATGGCAGTAATTACATTACCCGTAGATTGCGTACCCTTGTAAGATGCGAGCTTGATAAAACAAATCTCAGCTTCTATGGTAACTGCCTTAAACAAATCTGCGGCAAACATGAATGAACCATTTAGCACTGCAATAAATAACGGTTTCTTTCCCTCATAATCCCTATTTAGCTTTGCGGCCAGCTCATTAACCTTATTTATAATTGTTTCTTCTGCTATAAAGGGAACAAATTCTTTATCATGTACGGTGATGGTACTCATGTGGAAAGTTTTTTAATTATGATTAGGAACAAAGTTATTTAGAAAGTCCATACGTCGCAATTGGGCGCAACATTATCTTATCGCCAACCTTTACAATACTTTCCTTTTTTAGTTTATTGTACTCCAATAGTTTGTCCAGCCTCACCCCCTCCTGCTGACTTATATCGAGTAAACTTTCGTGTGGCTTGGCAATATGTATATCTGTATTGCCCTTTACTTGCTTTCTTTCCAAATACAAAAGCTGTGACTTTGTGGTAAGGTCAGCTTCCTTCATATCATTATATTCCAATAGCTTGGATAAAGCAATATCATTCTGGTTTGCAATAGACAATAAACCTGTGCCTTCTGCCACATAAATAACCTTTGCATGATTGATGGAGAAAATACCATTTGGATAATTTGCTTTTGCGGCATCCTCTTTCACACTATCCATACCCAGATTGGTATTGTTCATAACCAGCACCGAATCCTCTTTTGTTTGCAGGGCAATGGCAACAGAATCCTTATGCTTGGTAACAGGAATAATCAACTCACCCAGTACAGTATCTTTTACAATAGTAGTAGTGGTGGTGGTTAAAACAGATGTATCCGTTTTCATTCCTGCCAATGCAGTTTTGATGGCTTTTGTTGTATCTCTTACAGTAGAATCAATTATGGTGACTGTACTAGCTACAGTAGAGGAATCTTTTACCGTAGGCTTGGTTTGATTCAATGCCAACAGCGTATATTGATTAAGGTCATAATCATTAATTATTTTAATCAACTTTTCTGGGTAATCCTTTTCGGTAGCATAACCTGCTTTCTTTAATCCCTTTGCCCATCCTGTATAATTTACAGGGTCTATGTTGAAAAGAAAAGCGTAAGGTTCCCTAGTCTTCAAAAAGTCTGAATGATCCCTATAACTATCGGCTCCAGACAAATAACTCCTGAAACATTCCTGCTTGCTGTCATCATCATGATACACTTTCCCACCAGTCCATTCAGTTTTACATTTAATGCCAAAATGGTTGTTACTCATCTTGCACAAATCTCCCTCACCACAGCCACTTTCTATCAGTCCCTGTGCCAATGTAATGGCGGCCGGTACACCTGTACGCTGCATTTCTGCAATGGCAATGTCTTTGTATGCGTTAATGTATGCCTGTGCTTTTTCTTGTGATTGCGCAAATACTAGAGACAAACAAAAACACACAATTAATAGATACTTCATCATTTTTTCTTTTTAATTAACAACAAACCATCCCTAAAAGGCAATAAAACCTGTTCGGTGCGGTTGTCTTGGGCTATATGCCTGTTAAAGGCATCAATAGCTTTTGCATTCTTTCCTTTGATAGGGTTTTCTAAAACCTGTCCGTGAAACAACACATTGTCAACCACTATTACCCCCTTGCCACTCAGCTTCGGAACAATCAATTCGTAGTAATCAATATACCCAGTTTTATCGGCATCAATGAATTCCAAATCCCAAAAAAAAGGTAGTTGGGGTATTATTTGTGTGGCATCGCCGATATGCAAATGTATTTTGTTCTTTTGGTTTGATTCGTTAAAAAATGTTTGAGCGGTTTGTGCATCGCTT
Source organism: Chitinophagaceae bacterium (assembly GCA_025362915.1). Lineage (GTDB taxonomy): Bacteria > Bacteroidota > Bacteroidia > Chitinophagales > Chitinophagaceae > Parasediminibacterium. The sequence goes on from JANYEU010000399.1 coordinate 2,262, forward strand.
TCCCGAAGCTCAATTGTATGCAATTCCCCCTCATTTTTTAGCCCTTTTGCCAAGCACAATGCACCATATCCGGTAAAGGTTCCAATCTCCAAAATATATCTAGGCTGAACCATGGCACTGATAAACGACAGAAATTGCCCCTGCACCTTGCCACTAAGCATGTGCCATTTTACATGGTTTACCGTGGTATGATCATTGATTTTTTGAAGCAACAAATCCTCATCGGAGGTTATTGCATCTGCGTAAAGCTCTGCTAATGGATTTACAATGCCTATATTATTCATTAACAAAAATTATTTTCACTTATGACGTTTAGAAATTAACAACAACCCCAGAAAAGTAAGCAATCCATTTATCACCAATAATTCCAAACCTATTTCGAACGAGCCAAACAATTGCTTCTGATAACTATCCAATATAAAACAAATAATAGGTGCTACTATACAAACCACAGGCACCCAACCATCCGTCACTTTTTTTTTGGTAAGTATGCTGAACGAAAACAAACCTAGCAACGGCCCATAAGTATAAGCGGCAATTTTTAATATAACACCAATCATACTTGGGTTGTTTACCCACTTATAAATCATTACAAACAACAGGAAGATAACAGCAAAACTTAGGTGTACAATATGCCTGATGGTTTTCTGCTTGGCCTCGGATAAGTCTTGCCTCCGGTTGATGGCCAGAATATCAATACAAAACGAAGAGGTTAGTGCCGTAATGGCGCCATCCGCACTAGGAAACAGGGCAGATATGAGGGCAATGATAAAAATAACACCTACAATTGGGGGCATATAACTAAGTGCCACCATGGGAAATAATTTATCGCCAGTGGCGGTAAGATGTTGCTGCCCGGCAAAGAGATATAACAATCCACCAAGAAAAAGGAATAATAAAATGACAAACAGCATCACGATTGCCATGGTGATGACGTTCTTTTGAGAGTCGCCCAGTTTCTTCACAGATATATTTTTCTGCATCATTTCCTGATCCATGCCCGTCATGGTGATGCTGATAAACGCACCGGCAATTATCTGTTTCCAATAAAAGAGCTTACTGTCAGGATTGGTAAAAAACACCTTGCTATACCCCTTTGTAGCCATTGCATCCAAGCTTTCACCAATACCCAAATGCAGGTTATTCAATATATACACCACACAAACCACCAGCCCGGTTATCATGCAAACGGTTTGTAGGGTATCTGTCCAAACAATGGTTTTAACGCCCCCCTGATACGTATAAAGTACAATCATAAAAAGGATGATGAAAGTGGTTGCCCAGAAAGGTATACCGAGGTTTTGCAGGATGGCATCCTGCAATATTTTCACAACCAAATACAACCGTGCAGTGGCACCGAGTGTTCTGGAAAGAATGAAGAATGATGCCCCTGTTTTGTAAGAAACTTTCCCCAACCGGGCACTTAAAAAATTATAGATGGACGTAAGCTGCAATCGATAGTACAGCGGCAGAAGGATATATGCTATAACCACATAGCCCAAAAGATACCCCAACGTAATTTGAAAATAAGAAAAGCTATCCCGTGCAACAGCCCCAGGCACACTTACAAACGTGACGCCACTAAGGCTGGTACCAATCATGCCAAAAGCAACCAGCATCCAGTTGCTATCCCTGTTACCAATAAAAAAAGATTCATTATTGGTATTCCGGCCCGTGTACCACGCCACAGAAAGCAATATGAGAAAATAAAGCACTACAAAACAAAAAAGTACAATTGGGGTCATGTAATAAAAATGATGGTGGGCAAGTTAATTGGATTTGCACAAACCAACCGAATAGACTTTAAGGTTGTGCTTCTTTAACGCTTTATTTTTAACATTATTGATGGAATTAGTTTGGTTAAAACTAATCCTAATTAGATACTAAGTTCATTAAACTTCTCTTTAAAATATTCGAGCAGCAAGTGTTGGAATCGCTGAGGGTTCGGAGGTGTGTTTTAAACACTCATTGGTGAAATTTTCTATGGACTAGTGTGCGTATACGATTGCATGATACGACAAACCAATTACACCCTTCCCGTAGGTAAGTCCTTGTTCTTTTCACGGATGATTTCGGCGGCGATGCTTACAGCTATTTCTCGGGTGGTTTTGCTGTAGATATTGATGCCGATGGGCGTAAAGATATTATTGAGATCAGCTGCCGAATATCCTTCTGACTCTAGTTCGGTAAAGAGTGTTTTTACCTTGGTCTGACTGCCCATCAATCCTACATAAAAGAAATTCTTGTCTAACAGTTGTTGTAAAACAAGTTTGTCGGTGCGATAGCCTACCGTCATGATTGCTACGTAATCCTTGGGGTTATAGGTAAATAGTTCGCCAATGGTTGCATAGTTAACCAAGCGTTTCTCATTGGCAAATGAGTTGTCGTTCAGGGTGGTTAAATCGACTCTATCATCATAAATAATTGTATAGAAGCCAAGAAACTGCATCATCTCGCTCAATGCCAGTCCCACATGACCGCCACCAATAATATGAATGATGGGTTGATTGTTAACCAACTCCTGATACACCCAATCTGTTAAGGATTGATATTTTAAGAGTGGGAGAGGAGCGGCATTGGTTTCGGGTAAAACTGCAAGTCCTGTAGGGGAGAGTTGGATAACCTGTTTGGTGCCATCACGCTGGCTATTTGCAATGGCTTCAATGATGGATAGGTGTTTTTTTGTGAGTGGGATAAATGCATTTAGCTGACTTCCAGAACAAATCATCCCCGATTGTTCACTGCTTTTTTTGTCATGATATTGCCACATCAGCGATGTTTCTGTAGTGCCGTTGGTCATCATTGCCTTGGCTTTCTCTACCAGTTTATACTCCATTATGCCACCGCCGATGGTGCCGCTAAAGCTTCCATCGGTGGCAACAGCCATATTAAATCCACGTCTTCCGGGAGAACTTCCCTCACTCTGCAACACATACAGCAGCATTACGGAGCGATTGTTTGAAAGATGGGACTGTATAAATTGCCAGAGAGTCATCTAAGTTATTTTGAATTTTGTGTTTTAAATTTTGAATTAAGAACTATTGTTGTTTTGCAAAGTATTTTTGGAATCCACAAGGAAGGCTTCGCTTTTAGCGAAGCCTTCCTTAATAAATGACTTTGAATTAAGAACTTAAAATACAAAATTTAAAACAACCTTATTTTCCGCTTCTATTCTCCAATATCTTCTTGAAGGAACGACCACGAATTTCTTCCATTGTAAGACCTGTTCTTAATACTTCTTCTTCTGTGATGGCACCGCTATTCAAGGCACGAAGGAAGTAGTTCAATAACCCCTGACCCGTAGCGGCATCATCAAATACATCACCAATCAATGTGGCTCTTGCAGCTTTCTCCACAAATGTTTTCAACCGCTCTACCGCATCATCGTAACTCTCCAAGAAGAAGGCAAATACAGCCGCATAACGCATTGGTAATTGTGCGGGATTCAAATCCCAACCCTGATAAAAGCCATTCCATAAGGAGTGACGGATATGGTCGTACCCCTTTCTCCAAGCACGGTGAACGGTATCTGTATTTTCTTGTTTCTGTGCTTCGGTAAGTTCGCCTCTGTGTGGTCCAATCGGCATTGTGTTGGTAGCACCATCCGATAACCAGATGCCCGTATGAGCCAAAGCCACCTTTGTCATGTGGTGCGCAAAGTCGCACACTGGATGATCCATCTCCTGATATTTAGCGGTAATGCTGCAAGAAGCCGTGTAATCATAAGTGCCAAAATGGGTAGCGATACATCTGCCACGACTCGCCTTTATAAAGCGGAATAAGGGATTGATACCCTTATCGTCCATCACTGCTTGCGTGGTTTCTACCATCATTTCCATTTTAAGGGTATTGGCAGGCAATCCTAATTCTTCTTCTAGAATTTCGAATAAGTCTATCAGTGTTACTACTTGTTCAGGAATGGTAACCTTTGGCAACATCACCACAAAGTTGTTAGGGAGCTTACCACCAGTTTGTTTTACTACAGTAGAGATAAAGATGTCTAATGTGCGTAAACCCCTTTCTTTCATTTCCTCAGTAAAGGGCTTGATTCGGATGCCTATAAATGGTGGCAATGTATTGTTCGCCATACCCTTCGCCACTTCAGTTGCGGCTTCTACAGCCGTTGCATCTTCCTCTTCGTTGCTGCGGTTGCCGTATCCATCCTCAAAGTCAATCCTGAAATCCTCGATGGCTTCGGTCTGCAACTTCTTGCCTACTTTCTGATATACTTCATACGCCAAACGGGCAGGATGCTTCTTTTGTTCTTCGGGGGTCAATGCCTCATAAGCCTCTTGAATTTCTTCGGGAGAACGACTTTCCAACTTATCGATACCATCCAAATGGAATACTTTTCCGAAGGTTACGAAGTTGGGTGCATAGGTGGTAAATGTTTCATAAGCACGCATACCCATCTTCTGGGCAGCATCGGCCTTAAATAAATTGGCACCCCCATAAACAGTATGCACGGGCTGACGGTCGGGTCTGTCACCCGGATAAATCTCTTGAAAAGCGGTATTCGCTTCTTTCAATTTAGAAAATAATTGCTCTTTCTTGCTAGCGGGAATCGTTGTTGTCATATTTGTAATTGTGAATTTGAAATAATAAATAAACTTAAAATCTATTACTTAGTACTTACTACTCTCTTAACTCCCCCGATAAGTAGAATACCCAAAAGGATTAATCAATAAAGGAACATGGTAATGAGTGGTATCAAAAACGGTAAATGTAATAGGAACTTCTGGATAGAAAGTCTTTGTATTTAGTTGCTGATAATAGGTGGCGGTATCAAATAGCATCCTATAGTTGGCGGGTTTCAACCACCTGCCCGAAGCCAATAAATCGCCAATTCTTCCATCAGCATTAGTAACTCCTTGCGTAATAGTTTGCCAGTTGCCATTGGTAAATCCTTGCAAGCGAATCGTTATATTCTGTCCAGGTTTGCCTACAGAAGTATCCAAAACATGTGTGGTAATATGGCTAGGTTTCAAGCCACTCCAATCTGCACTAGGTAATAATTTCTTTAGTCTGATGACCGTTATCTTTTGTTGTTCGCCCATGGCAATAGCCAGTTCCTCTTGATAAGTATTGGTTATTCTATCCAACAATAATCGCAACATTTCTTCGGCAGATTTACCCGTTGCACAAACAATAAAGATGAATCCAAACTTGATTGCATAGTATTCATTTGCTTGTGCTAGTTGTTCCAACACTGTTTGTGTTGCCGCATTTACGCCCGCTTGTTCATTACCCGCCAAGTGTTGTGTAGAAGCAAACTTCTCGGCCAAGCTTTTTACATCTCCAATCTTTGGGTGATGGGTAAATGCTTCCAACCAATCGGTTTCTGTGCATTCCTCATACCATATCTCCGCAGCCTTTGTTACCAATTCTACTTCATGGGCAAAGGTAAAAGCAGCCAACATCAATTGCGCCCATTTAGCCGATCCGCAGCAGGTTGATAGTTGTTTAGCCGCATCCTCTTTGGGTAAATTATTAAAATCCGACACTGTCATTATTCCTTATTTTAAATGTTGAATTCTTAATTTTAAATTGTACTTCATACTGTTGTAATAATGTACTCTCTTTTATTGCCAACATGCTTTCCTCCTAAGTCTTTAGTCCCTTGTGGCAACTTATTCTAGACTTGCCAAGTATAAATAAGCAATTTATTCACTTGGTTCCGTCATATATTCAGGTGAATGAGACTTCCATTCACTTGGTTCCAAGAAATATTCACTTGAATATGTCAGTCATTCACTTGGTTCCGTCATTCATTCAGGTGAATGAAGCTTCCATTCACTTGGTTCCAAGAAAGATTCACTTGAATATATCAGTCATTCACTTGAATATATGACGAAACCAAGTGAATAAACGACCTGTTTTACATCGCATAATGTAAACAAGTGCAATCTTTTGTGGCGATATTGTTTCATAATCTTATACTTCTCCAAGATAGCTATCTCTTATCAACTCAAAATTCATAATTCAACATTCAAAACAACCTTACTTAAGGGATGCCCCCTGATTTATCCAGCATCCAATCATATCCCTTTCTTTTTGGGTGATATTCGTCTTATTGTTCTGCGGCATCGTCTTCGTTATCACCACACGCTGCATAATCTTGTCCTTCAACTTGTATATTTCCTCTGGCGTATCGTACATGATTCCATTGGGGGCAGCTTGATATACATCATCGGTAGGGTGGGAGGAATGACAAGCCACACATCGCTTTTGAACAATCTTGTTTACTTCCTCAAAACTAACAGTGCCGTGGCATTCACCCTCTTTCTGTGGAGAAGTTATATAAGCCGCCGCCAATAATATCAACACAGAGATGGGCATTACCCAATAAGTAAGTACACCTTTTTCTTTTAGATTTAAGTAATGTTTTATGCCTGCAACTCCCAATGAAATGATGGCAAGAATGAGCCAAGGATGTTCATTGCCGAAAGTACTTGGGAAGTGATTGCTTATCATCACAAACAATACTGGAAGGGTAAAATAGTTGTTGTGCAATGAACGAAGTCCCGCATGTTTACCCAATTCTGGATTGAGCCATTTGCCTTCTTTAGCCGCTTTCACCATTGCTTTTTGCGCAGGTATAATAACGAAGAATACGTTGCCCACCATCAGCGTACCCAACATGGCACCCAAGTGTATATATGCCGCACGGCTATTGAATACCTGTGTATAGAAATAAGCAAACCCAGTACAGATTGAGAACCCAATTAGGGCAAACCAAACGCCTTTCTTCACCAAAGGCGTGCGGCAAAGGGTGGCATAGATAAGCCAGGCCACTACAAAAGAACCAATGCCAATCAATACACCTTCCCAAGCAGGAATGTCCAACACATTCTTGTCTATCAGCATCGCCGATGCATTAAAATAATATACCACAATAAGGAGGGTAAAGCCCGAAAGCCATGTAAAGTAAGCCTCGTACTTAAACCAATGCAAGTCTTTTGGGATTTCTTTAGGGGCTACCTTATATTTTTCTACATAATAGAAACCTCCGCCATGTACTGCCCATAAATTGCCCGCCAACTCTTCCCTTACATCTTTTGTTCGGTTTAGGGCATTCTCTAAAAAGACAAAATAAAAGGAAGCACCAATCCACGCAATGCCAAAAGTGATGTGGATAAGGCGCACCACAATATTCATCCACTCCATCACATGACCTTCATAAATAGTTCCCTTCACGCCAAAGTAAAGGGCGGCAATCATGGTTATTACAATCAACACAATAGCCGCATAAATGAAACCTCTTATCAAAGATACTTGCTCAACTTTTTCTTCTTGTTCTGGTTTGTCCTCCAATTCAAATTCTTCCACATGATGCTTCTTGATGGAATGCAGGTAGTAGGTCATTACAACCAACATCAACAACATTCCCACCAATACCGCTATTAAAAACCCACTAATCATACGCTTATATTTATCACTGTTTTAATGAGTCTATTATCTACATCGAACTTTAGACCATCTACATTAAACTTTCAACCATCTACATTGAACTTACAACTATCTACATCGAACTTTCAACCATCTACATTGAACTTTTAACGATTTACATCAAACTTTTAAAATCTACAATAAACTTTCAACCATCTACATTGACCCCTCCTGAAATTACTTGACAGCTTTTGGTATTAATTTTAATATTTGTTTACTGTAATTTGGGTTATTACTTATGCAAGGATACAGCTTTGTTTTTTACTACTGCTTCTTGTTTTCACCCTTTGTTTTATTCCTGTTTTTCCTTGTCATCAAGGCCCCTTATTCCTGCTTTT
>JANYEU010000403.1 GCA_025362915.1 Chitinophagaceae bacterium
CCAAAGGGAATCCAATTTTTGTATAATCATGAGTGAGTATTGGTGATGGTGCAGTTATTGGTGCAAGGTCTGTGGTTAATAGAGACATGCCAGCTTGGATGGTTTGTTCTGGTCATCCATGCAAACCTTTGAAAGAAAGAACCTTAGCGTAAAGAAAGTAATGTTAGATTTAACGATAGTAATTCCTGTAAAAAATGAAGAGTTAAATCTTCCTGGCTGTATTAATGCCATTGGTCAAAATTTTGCAAAAAATATTGTTATATTAGATTCTAATAGTAACGATGGAACTAAATTGATTACGGGAGATAATATTGAACTCGTAGATTTTGTTTGGGATGGCAGTTTTCCTAAAAAGCGAAATTGGTATTTACGTAATCATACGCCTGCTACACAATGGGTTTTGTTTTTGGATGCAGATGAATATATTACAGACGCATTTAAAAATGAAGTGGCAAAAAAAATAAATTCAAACGATAATAAAGTAGGGTACTGGCTAAACTACTCAATATACTTTATGGGAAGGCAATTGAAAGGGGGATATCCTTTGAAAAAGCTTGCATTATTTAAAGTTGGGGCTGGTGAGTATGAAAGAATTGACGAGTCAAAATGGAGCAAGTTGGACATGGAAATACATGAACATCCTATTTTGAAAGGTGAAACTGGAATTATTAAAAGTAAAATTGATCACAGAGATTTTAGAGGGGTAGATCACTACATGAATAAGCATCAGGAATATGCTTCATGGGAGGCTGCCCGCTACCAAAAAGATATAAATGATATTGGAAAAAGGCTTACTTGGACTTGGAAGCAAAAACTGAAGTATAGGCTTATGCGTAGCCCATTAATAGGTCCTGTATATTTTTTAGGAAGTTACATTTTCATGGGCGGTTTTAGAGATGGAAGTATTGGACTAGCATTTGCAATACTTAAAATGAGTTACTTTACACAAGTTTATTGTAAAATAAATGAATCTAAAAAGCCTTAATTAAAAACTAGTTGTCTAAATTAATTTTAATAGTTGGCATTAATTACGCTCCAGAAATTACTGGTATTGGAAAATACACTGCTGAATTTGCACGTTATTTAGCCAATAAAAAAGAGTATAAAGTAACTGTAATTACAGGAGTTCCTTACTATCCTCAATGGAGTGTTTATAAAGGGTATAGAAATAGATTCTTAAAAGAAGATATTAAAGGGGTGAGCGTCTATCGTTCGCCCCTTTTTATTCCTAGCAAGCCTAGCGGCGGTAAACGATTGATTCAAGACTTTTTATTTTTCGTTTGTTCATTCTTACGAGTGACGAGCTTTATTATAAGGCGAAAGCGTTTTGATATAATATTTATTCCAGTTCCATCATTTGCTATCGGGCTTATAGGAATTTATTACAGGGCATTCTTTAAGAAATCAAAAGTGATTTATCATATTCAGGATTTACAAGTCGACGCGGCTGAAAAATTAGGAATGATTAAAAGTGGGGTATTAATTAAACTACTTTTTAGAATAGAAAAATACATACTTGAAACGGTTGATATAGTTTCTACTATTTCTCAAGGGATGAAAGATAAAATTCTTTCAAAAAGTGATATTTTAAAGAAATGCTTAATCTTTCCCAATTGGATTGATAGTAGTAATATTTATCCAATAATCGGTGAGGTTGGCATAAACTCTAGTATTTTTAAAAACAAGAAAATTATTTTTTATTCTGGTGCTGTTGGCGAAAAACAGGGATTAGAAATGATTATTGATACCGCTGATTTCTTTAAAGATAATACTGAGTTGATTTTTGTTATTTCTGGTGAAGGACCTTATAAAGAAAAGCTTAAAGCTTATGCCGAAACCAAGAAAATAACTAATCTCATTTTTCTAAACCTGCTACCGATAGAGGAGTTTAATAAAATGTTGAATGCCTCCTTCATCCACCTTGTGATACAAAAAGAATCGGGCAGTGATTTATTCTTACCTTCTAAATTAACTAATATATTAGGTGTTGGCGGCTGCGTAATAGTAACAGCTTCACCGGGAACATCTCTTTTTGAAATAATTAACTCCAATAAGTGCGGCTATCTTATACCACCGTCTAATTTAGAAAATCTTTGCGATACCATTGAAAAACTGCATCAAAATAATACATTAAGAAATCAGCTGAAAGAAAATGCAATTAACTATGCTAAGAAAAACCTTTATAAGGCCAATGTTATTGAGAAATTTATGGAAGAAATTAGTTAAGTAAGTCAACAAATCCTAGATAACTCCTTTAGCACTCAAATATCTTTCCGCATCTAAAGCTGCCATACAACCACTTCCCGCAGCAGTTACCGCTTGGCGGTAATTTTTATCTTGCTCATCTCCAGCTGCAAAAACTCCCTCTAAATTTGTCTTGGATGTTCCTGGTATTGTATTAATGTACCCAGTATCATCCATATTGATATAGTCTTTGAAAATGTCACTATTAGGTTTATGCCCAATGGCTACAAAGAAACCACCAATTGCAACTTCTTTGGTGCTGTTGTCTGTTACGTTTTTAATACGAACTCCTTCCACTTTATGTTCTCCTAATATTTCTTCAGTTTCACTATTCCAATAGATAGTAATATTGGGAGTGTTGATAACCCTATCTTGCATAACTCTACTCGCACGCATAGAATCCCTTCTTATTATCATGTGTACATGAGTGCAAAGTTTAGATAAATACAAAGCTTCTTCAGCGGCAGTATCTCCTGCACCAACTATCGCAACTTCCTTCCCTCTAAAAAAGAACCCATCACACACAGCACAGGCACTCACGCCAAACCCATTCAAGCGCTGTTCACTTTCTATACCTAACCATTTTGCTGATGCACCTGTAGATATTATCACTGCATCAGCCTCTATCCAATTTTCCTCATCTATTTCCACCTTATATGGTTGTGTGCTAAAATCTACTTTGCTTGCCATTCCGTAGCGTATATCTGCCCCCATCCTCACAGCTTGTTTCTCAAAGTTTACCATCATTTCTGGACCTTGTATACCATCAGGGTAGCCTGGGTAGTTTTCTACTTCAGTTGTTATTGTTAGCTGACCTCCAGGCTGTATGCCTTGATACAAAACAGGTTTCATATTTGCTCTTGCTGCATAAATAGCAGCTGTGTATCCGGCAGGGCCGCTGCCAATTATTAAAAGGTGTACTTTTTCTGTTACTTTCTCGCTCATTATCTTTTATTATCGGACAGCAAATTTATTGGGAAGATTGCCATTTATTATCAACTAAAGTATTAAACAGCAACAAATACTTCTATTTTAGCAAATGCAGCTGTTAAGAACGGGAGGGAAAATAGAAGATAATAAATAAAAGCAGTTGTTTGTTCCAGTTCAGGTAGCGAGACATATATTCGGTTATAGTACTTTACGTTAGTTTGTAAACACTCCTTATAAGTTATTTTTATTTGCCTAATGGTCTGATAATACCTACTCGAACGCCATAGTCAACTCTGTATTCTTTTATCGGATATTTATCTACATAAGTAGGCAAGTGTTGATAACGTATTTGTGGACCAATGAAGAAAGTTGATTTATTGTGAGTATAAGTAAAATTAGCATTTATACTACTGTTTATATTCCATTTTCTAAATAACGACTCTCCACTAGCATAGTATTTATAGTCGGTAGAGATAATGAATACATTTTTATTCAAAGAATAAGTTGGCTGGATAGAAACACCTAGATTGAATCCAATATGCTTTGTTTCAAGAACCTTCCATTCTAAACCAATAGGGATAGATACTTGGTAAAGTCTATTGGTCAATTTTGTGTCAATTAAACCACTACCATTGCTATACTTGGAAGCTACGTTTATAGAGTCTAGTTTGTTATTTTGAAAAACATCAATAGTGGCTAACCCTGACGATTGATATGCGTCTATATAGTATTGCCTGATGTTAAATTGAACACCCGTTTTTAATGTAATATCTTTTGAAACCTGATACCTCAAACTCAGACCTAATTCAGTTCCCAGTCCAGCTTTTTGACTTACCTGATTATTTATAGAAGAAGATGAGTAACGGCTGCCTACCTCATCTTGTGCCAAACTTCTGTAGCTGATAGATGGCGTTGTATATAATTCATATTCTAGCTTGCGTAGTATTTCTTTGGTAGCAGTAGCCTTCTTGTGATTTTGAAAATTGGGCAATTTGATATTATCCAATTTGGGATAATCAACACTTTTCCCATCATTTATAGATTCAAGTTCACCCGCAAGGAAAGGATTCTTTTCTTTTTGAGCAACAAGAGTTGGGTATCCTTCATTATCTAACTCACTTTTTCTAGTAGATTCTAATGGAATTATAGATGAATAAGTAAGTAGGTTATTATCGTGAATCAGGTTATTGGCAATATGACGAGTAACCACAGCTGGTGTAAACTTGGCAGTTAAATTTATTGGTTTTTCCACTGAAGAAATAGCGCTTTTTTGAGGTGCTATTTGTACGTTTGTTATTGTATTATTAAGATGGTGTTTAACGGTAGCAGTACGGATATTATCTAAAATATTTTCTGGAGGGTAATTAAAAAAGGTAGCGATGCCCAATGCAAGCACTATTACAGAAGAAATAATGGTTAAGGCTGGCCAAGACTTTTTGGGTTGTATTTGCTTGGCTATATTATTCCAAACATAGTCTGAAGGAAACATTTTCTGATTGTTTGCTTCATCTCGTAATAATTTTTCTAAATCATCAAAATTCATTTCGTCTTTCATCTGTAAATCAGCCCCACTATTTTTGTATTGGCGAAAACCAAGCTGCTTCTTTCTTCGGACTCTCTATAACCTCTCTTTTAATCAATAATTTTTCTAACATAGACTTTGCTCTTGTGTATTGGCTACGGCTTGTGCTTTCTCCTATTTCCAACATTTCGCCTATCTCTTTATGACTATAACCCTCAATTGCATATAAGTTTAAAACTGTTCTATACCCAAGTGGCAGTTGTCTTATGCAGTCCATAATCTGTCTCCCTTGCATTATAGATGCCAACGATTCTTCTCTTGCCGATATATCGCCTGCATATTCAATATCTATACTGTCGTTAAATCTTTTATGCTTCTTCAGGAAATTAATACAGGTATGTACAATAATTCTCCTGACCCAACCTTCAAAAGCACCCTTACCTACATAAGTCTGTAGTTGGGAAAATACCCTTATAAAGCCCTCTTGCAGCATATCTTCAGCATCGTCCCTACTTCCAGAGAATCGATAACACACACTAAGCATTTTGGGGCTAAAGTGATTGTACAATTCTCTTTGGCTGAGAGGATTTTTTTGCAAGCACCCTTGAATAATTGCTTTTTCATTCATTTGAGATACATTTTATCCCACTAAAATAGACAAAAAAATGTTACCAATGCTGCATTTGATATAAAATGGGGGAGAATTTGGTAAATTATCAATGATAAAAGACTTTTTGTAGATATTTTTTTATGAATTTCAAGTAAAAAGTATTACTGAAATTCACAAGTTATAATTTCACCTCTCAGTTTGTTGTAGTTTGTCCAACATTTTTACAACACCTTCACGCTTCAGGATGAGGTAACCAAGCCTGTCATTACTAACCCCTTTTTGCAACTGATAACTAAATACCAACTGGTCGTTTTCTACACTGGTTTCAAAATATCTGAAATCTATATTCTGGTATTTTTGTAGTGGTTCGGCTATTTCATATAAATGGGTGGAAAGTATAAAAATTGCATTGTTTATCTTGTGCAATCCCTCAATTACGGCTATGCTGCATTTCATGGCATCCTGCACATTTGTACCTTTAAAAAGTTCATCTATCAGTATCAGCCATCTTCTGCCATCGCTAATTTTTTCTACTGTCCTTTTTATTCTTTTCACTTCATTAAAGAAATAACTTTCACCTTTCAGTATATTGTCTTCTACTTGGATATTGGTTAACAAACCTTCAAAAAGACTCAATTCCATACTTTCTGCCGGTACTCCCATCCCAATATGTGCCAAGTAAATACTTGTACCCACAGATTTTATAAACGTGCTTTTACCAGCCATGTTAGCCCCGGTCAAGAACATGAAATTTGTTGTTTTATCAAGTAGTACATCATAACAAACAGGCACTTGAAGCAATAAATGGTAGAACCCTTTTGCCCTGATCAAGGGTTCTGTAGCAGCATTGAATGTTGGAAAAATTAGCGCATATTCCTTACTCACCATAGCCATACTCGTGTAAGCATCAAGCCTGTTATATAGGTCAATCAGTTCAAGGGTTTGTTGTTTAAAGTGTTGTTTAAGATACGCACCAAGCCACAGCACTTCTATATTAGAAACTTTTTTATCCGCCGGCCAATGCAATACGGTTTGCAATACCGGGCGTTTTACCATAGTGTTTATCAGCCCGTACCACGATTGTATCAGTTGGCTATCATTATTGTTGGATAATATTTCGGCTATAAGCACAAGGTCTTTTATAAAGCCCACAAAGTGGGTGGTAGAGTATTTGGTGATGGAAAAATCAGGGGCACTGATAATTTTATAGGTTAGGCTATTGACGGCATTTGGATGGGTAGGGTAGGAGTCTGTAGCGGTTTCAAAAAAGCTTTCTATCACCATAATGGTGCCATTGGTAATGGTTTCTGGTAATAAATGGTGCACCTCAAGCAAGTGTTTTATTGTTTTTTGAACGTCCTCAATGGCGGCAATATTGTTCAGCGGGTTCGATAATATTCTGCGCAGATGTTCCCTTCCACCATTTGTTTTTGTACGGTTCAGGTAATAAAAGACAGACTGTGTTTCATCGGTAAGAAAGATGGAAATATCCTGTAAGGTTGTTTTATCTACTTGCATGTGTATTTTCTGCTGATAAGAATAAAAGATAAAGATGCGGTAAATTTCCACAACCTGCTAATTGGTTTTGTGATTCCGATAACAAGAGGATAGTAATTGACAGAATACCCTCCATTAAATACCCTTTCAACCTCATTATCTACAGAACCTGCCGCACTCTTGTCGGTTTGCAACGCAAAACATACACGTTTTCACACAACAAGCACGGAATGTCATCTCCTGAAATAGCTTGTCAGCAAAATGGGCAAAACCGGAGAAGATGGAAACAGAAAAAGTTGGGAATGTATACACTGTTAAGGTGTCGGAAAGTTTTGAATCATCGGGTAAATTAGGGGTTTATGAACCTAGTTTTCGCAGATGGTTGGTACGAGAATTA
>JANYEU010000452.1 GCA_025362915.1 Chitinophagaceae bacterium
GTGAATAAGAGTACTCGGAACCCAGCATCTTTATAAAACGTCCATGTTCCCGATACAACTACTATTGAGTAAATATCATCATTTAAGCAATCACCAATATAATCTACATTACAGTTGGTTCTAAAGTCAATACCTCCAAAATCCTTTTCCGTGTAAACAACTACCTCTGGTATTCTTACATTTTCTTTTGCCTCTCCAACCCAAAGTGGTTGAAGGCGCTTTAATTTTTCTCTCTTTGCCATAATCATTAATTTAATCCCGCAAACCTACCCCTCCCAACTCCATCCTCCAAAATCAAATAGGCTCAAATAGATTAGATGGCAAGGGCGGCTTTAACGGCATTGTAATCTTTCATCATGCACTGGTACATAAAGGGTTCGAAGAGGTGGGTATCTACCTTATGGAAGAGTTCGGCGGCTTTTTCATGTTGGTTTTGTAGGTGGTAAGCAAAGGCATTGTATAGTTGCAGGGCATTGGCTTGTTTTTCTAGCCAATGTTCGTCAGTCTTGTTGGGGTATTGGTCAAAAAGGTTCACTATGGCACATATCCAATCGTGTTTTTGTGCCATAAACAAATATCTTAGTAGGTATAGTGGGCAGCCATTGTACTCCCCGTTTAGAGATGCCGCAATGTTTACGAGCCTTTTAAAGATGGCATTATGTTTTTCATCGTGTGTATGCGCTTCTTCAATTAGCTTTATTGCGGCGCATCTTTCTTCTACTATAATAAAATACGGCTTGGTAGGTTTTAAAGCTACTATTTGGTTGTACCATTCTGTTGCCTCTGCCTTTCTATTATTCGTATAGGCATCCTTATACTTCATTGCATAGTAAAAAGCCAGTGACTGTGTGTCTGTCTTGTGTTTGTGGTATCCGTCCAACCATATACCATAGTAGCCACTTATATAATCCTCGTCCACAAAACTTTCTATGCAATACTGCACTGCTAGTGGATTGTTGCAATAGGTGGCTGCCAATGCCTTTGCCATTTCTTCATCCTCCCGCATAGCCAAACAGATGGCTTGCCCTAAATAATAAAAGTCGTACTCGGAGTGATATGCTTTGTTGAAAAGGTTGGGTAAGGTGAATAATTGCAGGAAGAACTCCTTGTTCTTTTGTTCGAGTGCCAAACGGATAACGCTGAATATAAAGGTGTATATCTCTTGAAGATGCCCGTATTTATCACACAATCCTATTATCTTTTCAAGATCGATGCTTCTTGTTGTAATGATTATTGACAAACTATGATTCAGCAGATACTTGTTGTACTGCCTTGCATTTGCCAAATAACGCTTCCAACTTGGTAAGCCTATAAACTTTGCCAATATATCAAGGATTGGTTTTGATGGGTTGTTTTTTTCATTGCCATTAAATAATCTTCTGAGTGTGCTATGGCTTATTCGTGTTCCACAAACATTTATAATTTCATCTTCTAGCTTTTTATAATCTTCCTTGGAAGATAGGCTTAGGTTAGCCTTTTTAATTACTGCTTCTAGTAACCCTTTCAAGTATATCTTATCTACATTATCAATGGGTTTTGGCATAAATGTTATTTTATCAAAGTCAAATATAAGATAGAGGTAATGATTAATACAATTCCTATCCACTCCTTTATTGTTGGGGTTTCTTTATAGAATAGGAATGCTGAAATAATGGTTATGGGGAAGGTAAACATTCCCAATATGTTTAGTTCTGCTATTGATATTTTGGTTAGTGCAATGTTCACAAACAATGAACCGCCCACCAATAGTAACCCCGCAACATAAAAATGGGACATTTTTACATAAGCATTCTTTATTTTGGCAAAAGGTATCTTTCCGTCAATAACCAATAGTACGATAGACACCAACCATACCGTTGTTTCAATAATTATCCCAAGCGTTAAAGCACCCATCCATTGCAGGGGTATCTTGAAAAGGGTATAACCAACGCTCCAAAAGAAAGCGGCGAGTAGGGGAAGTATGATAGAGCGAATACCGAAAGTAATATTCTTTGTGGTTGGATTGCTTTTTAGTGCAATCAAAAGGACACCTATGGCAGCAATAGCAAGGCTAATGAGATGTTTGAATAAAAAAGCCTCGCCCAAGAAAATAACCGCTGTGAGTATGCCAAAAACATTGATGGAAGAAAGTGAGATGGCAACCGCTACTATCTTATGCTTTAAAGATGGAACGAAACAGACCAACCCCAAACTGCAAACTATGCAGACTAGTAGGGTTTGTAACCAATGATAATTTGAAAGGATTGATTTGTCTAAATTAATGAGTGTGGTTAGGTTGCCTGTTGTTTGCAAAACCAACCAAAGAGTAGACAATAAAACTACGCCTATAAACCCTCTGTAAAATATTGCTTCTTGGAATGAGAAGCCTGCCTTCTCCAATTTACGCCAATAGGCATTGCTGATGCCGAAGCAAGTTGCACTGATTAAAGGGTAAATAAAAGCAGCATTTGTCAAGGTAATAAGTGGTTTAATTTTTCAGTTGTGATTTATTTCCCTCTCCAACTATCGGGGTGTGAACATCGCCACCAACTCCTGCATTTAAAAAGGATTTCACCTATTTCCAAACTTTCACTTTTTTCTAAACTCCTTTGCAACAAAGGATTTCAGCCAATTGTTTTTACTGTTTAAACCCTTCGTCAATACAAAACTAAGGGAATCCACACATCCAAATTCAAAGTATTAAAAGGCAGAAGGATTATGGAGAAGACGTAAGCAGTTTTTGCGGCAATGTTGTTGCCAATCCTCCCCCACAAAAATATATTTTTTGTCTGCAAATATTTATTTGTTTCAGATAGTATTGTTTAATGAAAGCCTTCTCGTAGTTTGTGGGTCTCTCAAAACAATTTACCATGTTTTCACCGTCTTTATCAACCATTAAATGCTACCGCGCCATACCAGTAGGCGGTGTATGGGCAAGGCATTTAGCCAAAACCATATCACACCTTCTTTCATTGTTTACAGGCACGGTCTATCCTGCACAAGCATCTGCACATCCTCCGGTCTAGCCTAAATAATCTCCATCATACCTCGCTGCAGGCTTTATTACTACTGTATTTTACAAAAAAACTGTTCAATAAAGAGGCGTTATTATCAAATAAACCTCACCGAACCGACAATGTGGCACACATCACATCAAATAAACTACAGGTAACATCAAATAAACCTCACCGAACCGACAATGTAACATACAATTTGACGAATAAAATGCTGCCAACTTTAAATAAGGCATACCTCACTTCAAATAAACAATATCTATTTCACCCATTTTTTTACGTATCCCAAATGTTTCATCAATAACATTTCAATTATGACAAAAAAACAAGCATCAAAATTCTCCTCTTACAACAGGATTACCAACTTCCTCTTCGCTTATGCAGCCAGTTTCACAGGGTTGGTGCGCCTCTTAAAATGTATTGTAGATTTCAAGAAAGCTTTCGCCGATCTAAAAGTCTTACTGCCATCCGCCACCGCTATCAAGTCCTCACCCACCACCATTACAAAAAATAAGGACTTCAACAGCATGATAGACCTCATTGTTTCCCTTGCCAGCCGCGCTTATCTCTTTGCCGTGGATACCGCCAGCGAAACATTATTATCAACTTTTCAAGTAGAAATAAGCGACTTCAAGGCACTCTCCGAAATTGAGCAAACAATTTTGGCTCAAAATGTATTGGCTGCGCTGAATGCCAATAGTGTCCCGCTAATTGCAGGGTACGATATTGCCGCCACCGAACTCACAGCCGCAAGTGCCAGCATTACACTCGCACAAGAACAGATAGCCGCACCAAGTACCATCATCTCAAGCAACAAAACCTCCACAGACGAGATAGACGAAGCTTTCAAAGTAGTAGATGCAACGGTTGTACTGTTAGAAAAAGCAATTTATGGCAGATTTAAAACAGGTGTATTAGCCAAACCTTCACTAATCAGCAATTTCAATTCGGCAAAAAAACTTAGGGGATTAACAAACCACACAGCCCTCATTGCCGATATTGTAAATATCGACCATGAACCCGTAGCCAATGTTTTGGTAGAAATCTCTTTCGGCACAGAAACCAGATCTGCCACATCAAACATATCGGGCATTGCAGAAATAGAACAATTTATCGGAGGCACTTACAATGTAACCTATTCTGCCGTTGGTTATATTACACAGGTAATCCCCACTACCTTCACCCTCGGCGAAACCGTCGATACCACAATCGTACTTTTAAAAGTGATGTAATGCAAGTCACAAGTCGTAAGTCGATAGTTTTGGAGTATAAAAAAGAGGCAGTGGAGAAGATAAAACTTCTTTACTGCCTCTTCTCTTACTACTTACAACTTACTACTCAATTCCTTACAGATACGCTTCGCAATCGCTGGCCCTTCATAAACAAAGCCCGTCCATACCTGTACCAAAGTAGCACCGGCAGCCAACTTTTCCTTGGCATCAGTACCCGTAAATATTCCCCCACTGGCAATGATGGGTATGCGCCCCTGTAATTTTTTTGCCAAATAAGCCACCACTTCTGTACTGCGCTTTTGCACGGGCTTGCCACTTAGTCCCCCCATACCGATGGCAGCTACTTCTGCCGGGGAACTAATTAATCCTTCCCTACCGATGGTGGTATTTGTGGCTACTAGTCCATCTAGTTTTACTTCTAACGCCAAACTAACTATATCATCTAGTTGCTCGATGGTAAGGTCGGGCGCTATCTTTAACAAAAGGGGTTTGGGATGAGGTTTTTGTTGATTGATGGATTGCAGATTGGACAATATTTTATGCAAGGCATCCTTCTCTTGCAATTCTCGAAGACCAGGTGTATTGGGACTGCTCACATTAACCACAAAATAATCCACCACATCAAACAAGGCATTGAAACATATTTCGTAATCCTTCCAGGCATCTTCATTGGCAGTAACCTTGTTTTTGCCAATGTTTCCACCAATGATAATTCGGTTTTCCACTCTCGGTTGACGGTCAACGGTCAATGGTAAGCCCGCTTTCCATTCTGCCAGCCGCTTTGCAATCACCTCTGCCCCATCGTTATTAAACCCCATTCGGTTTATCAATGCCTTATCTTTTGGTAAACGAAAAAGACGGGGATGGTCATTACCCACTTGTGGCAGGGGGGTTACAGTACCTATTTCTACAAAGCCAAAGCCTAGTGCTTGCAACTCTGTTAGGTATAGTGCATTTTTATCAAAGCCAGCACCCAAACCAACGGGGTTATTAAACTTCAATCCAAAGACGTCTTTTTTTAGTGATGGATGCTGATAAGAAAATTGTGAGGAGAGTATCTTTCGTAAGAACCCTATCTTACAAACAGTAGTAAGGCAACCCATACTAAAATGATGGACAGACTCTGTATTGAACTGGAAAAGAATAGATCGTAGAAGCTTGTACATGACTGCAAAGAACAAAGATTTGTATGAAATAGAAAGAAAGATTTTATGAACAAGTGGTATTCAAGCCACTGCTTAATGGTTTGAATGACTAGAATAATTACAACCCTCCATGTTTAGCAAATCGCTTATGTGTAATTCTTTTCTAACTTAAAACGTATAACTTATTACGTACAACTTTCCTAAATAAATAGGTTCAGTATGTAGTAGATAATACCTGCCATCAACCCAGAAATTGGAATGGTGATAACCCATGCCCAAAATAGATTGATAGTAACGCCCCAGCGAACAGCACTCAAACGCTTGGTGGCACCCACCCCAATGATAGAACCTGTAATGGTATGCGTGGTAGAAACAGGTATCTTGAAATGCTCGGTAAGAAATAAGGTAATGGCACCGGCGGTTTCTGCAGCAACACCTTCCAATGGCGTTACTTTGGTAATCTTGGTACCCATTGTTTTTACAATCTTCCAACCTCCACTAAGCGTACCCAAAGCTATTGCCAAGAAACTACAAAAAGGCACCCACGGATATTGATCGGCAAATTGATTGAAAGTTAATGTATGCCCAAGTTTGCCTTGATAAAAGATGATAGCCGCACCAATAATACCCATTACCTTTTGTGCATCGTTGCCCCCATGCCCCAAACTAAATGCCGCACTGGACAACAGTTGTAGCTTTTTAAACCACTTTTCTGCCTTGTAAGGGTTACTCTTCTTACAGATATGTACAATCATTACCGTAATAAAAAAAGCTATTATCGCACCTATCAATGGTGCCAAAAAGATAAACACAAACGTAGGAACCACTTTGGCGTAGTTGATAACATCATGATTGCCACTGGTAAGTCCGCCGGCATGTGCCAATGCTGCCCCAACAAAACCACCCATCAAAGTGTGCGAAGAACTGGAAGGGATACCAAACCACCAAGTGGTAAGGTTCCAGATAATGGCCGCAATAATGCCAGCCAATATTACCTGAAGGTTTACAAACTCTGGTGTTACCCATTTTGCTACCGTATTACCAATACCAAACTCGTGGTACACATATTTTGAGATGAAGAATGCCGCAAAGTTGAAGAATGCCGCCCACACAACCGCCTGAAACGGGGTAAGAACCTTGGTGGAAACAATGGTGGCGATAGAATTGGCAGAATCGTGAAAGCCATTGATAAAATCGAAAATGAAAGAGAGTATTATTATAACAATCAGTAACGTAAACATGGGGTAGTTAATTTTTTGATTCAATCAAATCAATCCAATACTTACCTATAGCGTATTAAACTGCCTCAATAATCAATTAAGAGTATTTGATAATAATACTTTCAATAACATTGGCAGCGTCTTCGCATTTATCGGTAGCAATTTCGAGTGCCTGATATATTTCCCTTTTCTTTATCACCTCTTTTGCATCAGGTTCTGTTTCAAACAGTTTTTCAATAGATTGATCATAAACATCATCAGCCTGATTCTCTATGCTATTTACCTTTACCAATGCCTCAGTCATTCTGCGCAGGTTATTCATATCCCGCAGCCCATAAACAGCTGTTTTTATTTCTAGGCAACCCATGTTTATCAGTTCCGCCATCCGTTGGATACCGGGATCGCTAGGGTTTATATTATAAAAATTAATCTTCTTAACGGAACTGTAGATAAAGTCGCAGATGTCATCCAATGCAGAAGCCAGATAGTGGATGTCTTCCCTGTCAAACGGGGTAATGAAATTTCTTCCCAGTTCGGTAAATATTCGGTGGGTATGGTCGTCGTTT
>JANYEU010000037.1 GCA_025362915.1 Chitinophagaceae bacterium
TTTTTGCCCGTGGTATAACTATATTGTTGGATGGGCGTAATGGCATTTTCCAGCAGCACACCCTTCCAGCCCGATACTGTTTGTTTTGTCCAGTCGGCATAAATCCTTTTTATTGTTGGCGTGCCGTTTTTGGCAATCTCCTCCAGCATTTCTTTTATGTTGGCGTATGGCACATTGTCGGCATCTATCAACACCGCAAGCTTATCTTCTTTCATTTTGTTTGTATTTGTGTGTTTTTGAGGCTTTGCTTTTGTAAAGATGCAATTTACCATAAAACAACGAGAGCGGATAAAAGTATTATTTGGAATTTGCGCTTACTGACACGTTCATCTAATGATTCGAATCCTTCATCCGATGATTCAAATCCTCCGTCCGATGATTCAAATCCTTCGTCTGATGACCTAAATATAGCACTTTTAAGGTTACGGGGATGGTTTTTGTGTCTTTAAAGATAGATTTTGACGATTAAGAACTTTGGTAAGGCCCCCCATGCATTGTTCAAAAAACTCGTTAGCAATCATATAACGGGAGATTTAATCAAACTTTTTTATCACTCAATCCTTAGTATACGCATGGAACACTTATTAATAGACACCATTAAAACATGGGAGCGTTTTTATCGTGCAAACTTCATCAATTGCTTGTCTGGCTTTAAGTCTGCCAACCTAATTGGCACCGTAAATAGGGAAAGGCAACCCAATTTGGCGGTGTTTAGCAGTGTAGTTCATCTTGGTTCAGACCCTGCACTAATCGGTTTTATCAATCGTCCATTGGCTGCTGCCCCACATACCATCAATAACATCGAGGCTACCGGTGTTTATACCATCAATCATATAAATCCTTCTTTTGTAGAAAAGGCTCATCAAACAAGTGCAAAGTATCCTGCCGAGGTGAATGAGTTTGAAGCTGTAGGGCTTACAGCGCAGTTCATCTATCCAATAATAGCCCCTTTTGTAGCTGAGAGTAATATAAAATATGCGCTAAAGTTGGTAGAGATTGTTTCCATCAAACACAACAATACTTTCTTGGTAATAGGAGAGATAACAGATGTGATTGTAGCTGAAGGATTGATTGCAAATGATGGTTTCATAAATATTGACGAGGCAACCAGCATGGCATGTTTAGGCTTGGATGCTTATTATACAACTACTAAAGCAACTCGCTATGGCTATGCAAGGGTGACAAAGTAGTAGCCCCCTTTAAGTTTTTTTTAACTTTATTTCTTTTTTCGAGCTTAACACAGTTAATTTGCCAGCAATAACACCCCACCTAGTTTACTAAAAGCAATTATTGTAATTTTGTAGAGCAAAGAAAGAAATGAGAGAAATGGAATTGAATAACCTTACAGAGAAAAACAACAAAAGCTGGTACGCATTATACACCAAACCCCGTTGGGAGAAAAAAGTACACGAACGATTACTAAGAGAGGGCATAGAAAGTTGGTGTCCCATCCAGAAAATACAGAAGCAATGGAGCGATAGGAAAAAGATTGTAGAAGAACCTCTTTTCAGGTCGTATGTATTTGTGCATATTGATTACGTAAAAGAAAGACTTGCTGTAACAATGGTGGATGGCGTTCTGAACTTTGTTTATTGGCTTCGTAAACCAGCAATAATTAGAACTGAAGAAATAGAGAATATTCAGCGTTATCTCAATGAAAAAGATGCCAAGGTTGAGCTAAGAACACTAGAAGGATTTAAGGCAGATACCAAAGTAAAGATAACGCAAGGCGTATTTATGGATAAGGAAGGTACTGTGTTAAAAGATGGGCGTAAGAAAGTATATGTACAATTGGAAAGTATTGGGCAACTGATGGTGGTAGAGTTTTCTATTACACACCTTGAAATAATAGGATAAATAATGAGTAAGATAAAAGTATTTC
Organism: Chitinophagaceae bacterium; assembly: GCA_025362915.1. Taxonomy (GTDB): domain Bacteria; phylum Bacteroidota; class Bacteroidia; order Chitinophagales; family Chitinophagaceae; genus Parasediminibacterium. The sequence continues at coordinate 1,883 of JANYEU010000037.1, forward strand.
TGAGTGATGTGGATGGTGTTATGACAGATGCAGGCATGTACTATACCGAAAGTGGCGATGAGTTTAAGAAATTCAATACCCATGATGGGATGGGGTTCAATCTTATCCAGCAAACAGGGGTAAAGATTGGCATCATCACTACAGAAAACACGAAGATGGTGGAAAGACGTGCCGCCAAACTAAAAATGGATTATCTATACCAAGGCAAAGGTTTTGGAGGAAAGCTTGCTGCGGCATTGGATGTTTGCACCAAAGAAAACATCACCCTAAAAGAAGTTGCTTATATAGGTGATGATGTAAACTGCATTGAACTATTACAATCTGTTGGGCTGGCGGCCTGCCCTGCTAATGCCACTACTAAAGTAAAAGCCATTGAAGGCATTGTTCACCTTTCCAAAAGTGGTGGAGAAGGTGCAGTAAGAGAATTCATTGACATGATATTAGATGGTAAATTTGATTAAGAAGTCGAGAGTCATAAGTTTGGAGTTAAAAGTTGAATCGAATAATCATTAAATTCATTCAAATCATTTAATCATAATCCTGAATGAATAAAATAAAGTTTGCCATCATTGGTTGCGGAAGAATTGCCCAACGTCATGCCGGACATATCCACCGCTTGGGTACTTTGGTAGCAGTTTGCGATATAGAATTATACAAAGCAGAAGCATTAGCCCATCAATATAACTGCCATGCCTATCCATCAATAGAAAAATTATTATCTGCCGAAAAAGAGATAGATGTTATAGCCATCTGCACCCCAAATGGTCTTCATGCCACGTATGGCATACAAGCTTTAAATGCAGGTTTTCATGTGCTTGTAGAAAAACCAATGGCCATTACAGTACAGGATTGTGAGGCAATGATTGCTGCTGCTGCTGCCAATAAAAAACTTCTCTTCCCAATCAAACAAAATAGGTACAATCCGCCCGTTGCAGCAGTAAAGGAAGCGATAGACAAAGGTATTCTCGGTAAAATATATAGCTTACAACTAAGTTGTTTCTGGAACAGGGATGCTGATTATTATGCCAACTCCTGGAAGGGTACGGCAGAACTGGATGGCGGTACATTATTTACGCAGTTCAGTCATTTTATCGATTTATTATATTGGCTTAATGGGGATATAGATAAGGCTTTTGCCATTACCAACAAC
>JANYEU010000050.1 GCA_025362915.1 Chitinophagaceae bacterium
ATCCCGAAAGGAAAAATAACCATCCCGAAATGATTTCGGGATATCCCGAAGGAAAAATTAACCATCACATTTGGAAAAATAAACACTCCCTTTTGGCAGGGAAACACTTTTTATCGTGTTGCGCACACTAGAATCTTAGTAATTGGCCTGGTTTAATTATGAATAACCGACCACTCTTTTCATTTTAAAATAATAATTATGTCAAGCAATGGAGATTGGATACCTAGACCGAATCCCGAATTTAGAGTTTTTGGGGATAATTTATGTTTACGTGTAAATGCTAATAAAACAATATGGGGGATAGACCCTTTACTGGTTGCAGCATTGATTTTATTACAACTGGCTTATAATGTATTGGAAACAATATCGTCTGGTAAGGGCACACACACTAGTATTGATATAGATAACACTAACGAAGCCCGTATTCCTTACGAAGCCGCCCTCAGGGAAATGGGGCAAGGAGAAATGAAGTTTAATAAAAAAATGAATGATGGCGAGCGTACTGCTTGTGGTGTGGTGAACGACAGCACAGCACGCACGCCGGCACCTACCTGTAATGTTTCTCCTGTGGTAAAAGTAACCCAATTGGGTGAGTTTAATAAGAAACTGACTTTTATTAACCCCGGTCCTGATCCCGGTTCTTGGCCTGATGGGCAAGACTGTGTTGTGGTAAAGATTGGAAAGTATAAGGTGGGCGACCCCGTTCCTAAAGAAGCCGATTGCACATTAACCAATTTGTATAGCAAGCTTGCCAATGGAATAGTATTTTCTGCCGATGATGCGGGAATGCAGTTTGTAGGCTATGCCCGCTACGTAAACACCCGAAAGGAAGTGGGTACTGCCGCAACAAGATTTACGGGTACTATCAGTTAATAGATAACAGACCACTTTAGGTGGACGCCCAAAAAATGCCGCAAAACTTGAAAGTTTGCGGCATTTTCACTTTCTAATATGCTTACAATGCTGAAGGAGCTTCGACACCTGTCAGGTTTATCTAAAAATAATTTATGCCAATATCCAAATCAAATTTCCCTGTTTCATCTTAATGCTGCAAATTTGCCGCCTCGTATGCAATCTATCAGTCGTTTTTTCCCTTTACTCAGTTCACAGGCAAACATCGTAATCACCTGCCATCAGAAACCAGATGGCGATGCAATGGGCAGTACATTGGGGCTATACCATTTCCTGATTCAATTGGGTCATAAGGTTACCGTGATTTCGCCAACCAACTGGGCAGACTTCCTAAACTGGATGCCGGGCGTGGATAAGGTTATCAATTATGACTATAATAGGCAGAAGGCGCAGGCTATCATTGATGAGGCAACAATTATCTTTTGCCTTGATTTCAATATTCTTCACAGAACAAAGAACATGGAGACGCCTTTGGCTAAAGCTAAATGTATCAAGGTTTTGATTGATCATCATGAGCAACCACAAGAAGAAGCCTTCGATTATGGCATTAGCCTTACCTCTAAAAGTAGTACCTGCGAAATGGTGTACGACTTTATTGTGGATGCTGGTTACAAGGATAAGATAAACTTGGACGTTGCTAAATGTTTGTATACGGGTGTGATGACAGATACTGGGTCTTTCCGTTTTCCTTCCACAAAGGCTTCCGTTCATCTGATGGTAGCATACCTAAAGGAAATAGGGCTGGAACATTCGGAAATTCATAGTAATATATTTGATTGTTCCCTTGAGAACAGGTTACGTTTTACGGGCTTCGCCTTGGTAAACAGGATGGAGGTCTTGTACCAATACAATACTGCCATCTTTTATATTTATAGTCAGGATTTAAGGCAGTATGATATTAAAACCGGCGATACGGAAGGCTTGGTAAACTATTTATTGACCATGAAGGGCATCAGGTTCGGCGCCATTGTGATAGATAGGGATGAGGAAAGGAAGTGGAGCTTTAGAAGTAAGGGCGACTTTGATGTGAATACATTTGCCCGATTGCATTTTGAAGGTGGTGGACATTTTAATGCCGCCGGTGGACGCAGCGATGAAAAAGTGGACGACACTGTAAATAAGTTTAAACAATTATTACCCAATTACGAACAAGCATTACAATAACCGTTTCTTTGCGCTTTGTTTGAAAGGACAAAGAGACACATATTTACATTTTAAAAACAAATAATGAAACAATTATCAGCAGTTTTAGCATTTGCCTTGTTGATGGCAAGTTGCAACCAATTCGACAAAACAAAAACAGGGATGCCTTATAAGATAAAGAAGGGCAGCAACTCTGTTCCATTAAAGAATGGTCAGTTTATTAAGTTCAATATTGAATTTAAGGTTGGCGAAAAAGATTCTATCCTCAATAGTTCTTACGGGCATATTCCTGCGTTTATGCGTTACGATTCTTCTCAGTTGGGTAAATATAACTTTACTGAAGTATTACCAAAATTAGGATTGGGCGATGAACTTACTTTTACATTGAGTATAGATTCCTTGAAGAATATGGGTATGATCCCTGAGTTCAACAAGACATTTAACAAGGGTGGTGTTATCAAAGGAAAGGTAGAAATACTGGCTGTATATAACGACCAGCCAACAGTAGAAATTGCTTACAAGAAAGAAGTGGAAGATGAAAAGGCAAGAGAAATAAAAGACCTTAATGCTTACGCAGCAGCTAAAGGATTGAAGGTACAATCTACGCCAAACGGTGCATTGGTGGCTTTGGAAACGCCTGGTGATTTGACAAACAAAGCTGATAGTGGAAAAGAAGCTACTGTATTATACAAAGGATATACTACCGACGGAAAAGTATTTGACAGCAACATAGATAAGCCCGGTGCACCAGATTTTAAGGTTGTTGTAGGCGCAAGAAAAGTGATACAAGGCTGGGATGAAGGCCTTAGATTCTTTGGTAAAGGTGGAAAAGGCAAGATATTGGTTCCTGCCATGCTTGGCTACGGTCAGCAAGGTGCAGGTGGTGAAATCAAGCCATTTACCAACCTTGTTTTTGACATTCAAGTTTCTAATGTAGGTATTGCGCCTCCGCCAGCACCAGTTGCCCCAAACCCTGCAATGCCTCATGCAATGATGCCAGGACATTAGTAATATATTTTAATACTGATAAAAGCGGCTATCTTGAATAAGGATAGCCGCTTTTTATTTGTAAGACACCCTTAAAGTTTGTTTAATTGATTAAAAATGAGCCGCTATTATTCTTATTTAAATACTGCAAAAGAGGTTGTATCTAGTTATAAGGGAGAGATTCCGTTGGCAGTATGGCTAAAACAATTCTTTGCCACCCGCAAACAGATGGGCGGTAGGGATAGGAGGGAGGTTGCTGCCATGATTTATCAGTATTACCGTTTGGGTAATGCTGTAGATGCTCCCTTTGAAGAGCGGATATCTATCGCTTTATTTTTATGTAGACAAGAATCCGGTGAATTATTGAAATTATCAAAACCCGAATGGAATGAGCAGATAGCAATGCCTATCAAACAAAAACTAGCATTGATTGGGGCATTTAATCTTACCAACTTATTTCCTTTTATTGGGCAAGTGGAAGATGGAATTGATAAGGATTCTTTTTGTTTATCCCATTTAATTCAACCAGATTTATTTATTAGGATAAGACCAAAGCACGAGGTAATCGTAAAGCGTAAATTGCAAGAAACCGGCATTGGTTTTATTGATTTGAATAATAATTGCCTTTCCTTTAGCAACGCTACAGCATTGGATTCTATTTTAATAATAGACAAAGATATTGTTATTCAAGATTATGCCTCGCAGCAAGTGGCAAGCTTTCTTATTCCGTTAAAGAATAGTAAGAATGTATGGGATTGTTGTGCGGCAAGTGGTGGTAAGTCTATATTGGCAGTAGATGTGTTGGGTAAGATAAACCTTACCTTGAGCGATGTAAGACCCGCTATTATTAGTAACCTAAGAAAGCGTTTGGATAAGGCGGGCATCAATCAAAACAAGGTATTTTCTGCGGATATTACAAAGCCAATTGCTGAATTGACAGGAGAAAAGTTCGATTTAATTATTTGTGATGCCCCTTGTAGCGGTAGTGGTACATGGGGAAGAACGCCTGAGAACCTAATAAGCTTTAAAAAGGAATCTATCAATCATTATGCGCAGCTACAAAAGAAGATTGTAAGCAATGTTATTCCTTACCTTACTCCAAAAGGGTACTTTTTATATATAACCTGCTCCGTTTATACCGCAGAGAACGAAGAGGTTGTTTCATTTATTTTAGAGAAATTTCCTAATTTAACCTTAGTCAGAAAACAACTCATTATCGGATACGAAAAAAGGGCTGATACCATGTATGCAGCCCTCTTTAGTTGTTAGTTATTCGTGGTTAGTGATTAGGGTTTTCTAACAACTAACCACTAATAACTAACAACTATTATCCTCCAAACTTTTCCTGCCATGCCAATACACCACCTACTACATTGGCGGTATTTGTAAAGCCAAATTGCTCCAATAACATACATGCTGTAGCACTTCTCTTGCCGCTGCGGCAATGAATAATTACTTCTTCGTAGCGCAGGTCTTCTATTTCGTCTATGGCCATTGCCTGTATATTTCCCAATGGTATCAATTGACCGCCAATGTTAAACTCAGCATATTCCCATGGTTCACGTACATCTAACAGGTTTATTTTTTCGCCTGCATCCATCCTCGCCTTTAATTGTTCTACACTAATTTCTTTCATTATTTTTCTATTTCTTGTGGGTAACTATTCGTACTATCTTTTACAGGTGCCGTAGTACTTATATATAAATCTACAGTAGCCCCTTGCCTTATCTTATTAATTGTTTTTTGCCCCGCAATTGCTTCGTTGTATATCGCAGGGTTCTGGCGTACCACAAAGGCATTTGCCGAATCTGTTACTTCGCCAATGGCTACTATACTGCCAGCACTAAGTCCACTCAACCCTAGTTTTGATTTGGCAGCTTCCAATGTAAAACCTACCACATCTGGCATATTCATCGCACTATCACCAATGCCACTACCCAATACAAAATCTATCTTACTGCCTATCGAAATCTGCATGCCCGGCTTTATCGGTTCTTTATTAAACAACTGTTCCAGTACTGCATTGCGGGCAAAATCTGGTCTGTAGGTGGTGTCTCCTAGTTTTAAGCCCATGCTTTGTAGGTATAAGGCGGCACTTTTAAACGAAAATCCTATCAAACTTGGCATTTCTATCTTTGGTGGTACCGATCTGTTTACGGTAAGGTAAATGGTACGTCCATATTTTACCAAAGCATCGCCTTCCGGTATCTGTTTCATGATGATTAAACCAGGTGCGGCTGTAGTAAATACAGAGTCTGATACTTCCACTTTAAAGCCGCTTGCTTCCAGCGTATTCATGGCAGCATATACATTCTGTCCGGTAATGTCTGGTACTTTGTGGTACTTGCCATGTGCTGTTATCCAGCTCAAGCTTCCAAAAAAAAGCAGTATCGCAACTACTGTGCATAGCAGTGCTGCTGTAATATTTACCCATAGAGGTTTTGATGTAATGAATCGTAACACGTTATTTAGTTATTAATTATTAATGATAAATTATGAGTTGAAAATGAGAAATATAAGTGATAAAAGAACTCATAATTCAGCATTTATAACTCATAATTAGAAGAGTACTTCTTCTATTATCGCCGTATAAAAATCTTTCAAATTCCAGCCCATTGCCTTTACCTGTTGAGGAATGATGCTTGCGGCACTTTGCCCTGGCACCGTATTTACCTCAAGCATATAAGGCAATCCGGATGTTTCTTCCAGTATAAAATCTATCCGTACTACGCCTCTACAGTTCAAAACCTTATATGCTTGCAATGCCGCCGCGCTTATGGCGTTGGCACTGCTTTCATCCAGTAGGGCAGGGGTTATCTCCTCGCTCAATCCCTGATACTTTGCCTCAAAATCAAAGAATTCTTTCTTGGTAATAATCTCCGTAATAGGTAAGGTGATTATTTGTCCCTTAGTTTTAAAAACGCCAATGGTAAATTCCCGTCCTTTTATAAATTCTTCTACCAAAACCTGATCATCTACCTCAAAAGCCTTTGCTAAAGCCGCTTCCAATTCCTCCGGAATATTCACTTTACTGATGCCCAAGCTGCTTCCACCGTTATTTGGCTTCACAAAAACGGGTAGTTTCAGTTTAGCCAAAATTTCTTTGGGCAATACAGCCGTGTGTTTAAATAAATGCAAACTTTTAGCAACATTTATGCCACCAAAAGCAGCCACTGCCACGGTATATCTTTTATTAAATGTGAGGGCACTTGTTGCAATATCACAGCTGGTGTATGGCAAGCCGAGCATGTCAAAATAACCTTGCAGTTTACCATCCTCGCCCGGGGTGCCATGAATGCAAAGCAGTATAGCATCAAACACAACCTTATTGCCGCTGCTATCAGTTACAGAAAAATCTTCCCTATTTACTGCCGAGCGTTCGTTTGATTCATTTATATAAACCCATTCTTTCGGGTTAATGTCTATTTTATAAAAAATAAACTTGTCGGTATCTATGTTATTACCCACTGTGATAGCACTTTTATAGCTTATTTCCGCCTCGCCACTATAACCGCCTGTAACCAATGCAATCTTCTTTTTCATTCCTTGCTGATGAGTGCCAAATATAATAGTCTTTTGTGTAGGATGGCTGTTAAAGGGCAATGTGGTCTGTTTTATTCCCGAAAAGTTTCCTATTTCCACATTGTGATTGCATTTCGGTAGAGACGGGAATCAATCCGTCTTACAAATTAATTAAGACGTACTCATGTCCGTCTCTACAGATTTTTTTGGCGTAAGCAAAACTGAATTTTACCTCCTGTTATTGGGTTATTTATATCATTAAGGAGCATATTTGTATTCATAAGGAGGATATTTATATTCATAAGGGGCAGATTTGTATTCATAAGGAGGAGATTTGTCTTCATAAGGAGCAGATTTGTATTCATAAGGAGGAGATTTGTATTCATAAGGAGGAGATTTGTATTCATAAGGAGCAGAATTAATGATTCTGCTCCTTATGAATACAAATTTTTGCCTCCGGAATACAAGAATTTTCCTTCGGAATATAAAATTCCCACTCTTCAATACAAGATTTTTCCATTTGAAAGTAATAATCAACCTTTTTAAAACGATATTTTACCTTAGGGAAAAACAAAAATGATATTTTTGAAAGCATACCCAAAAACAAAACATTAAATTAATTTAAACATGGACATGGTTTTAATTTTAATCGCACTTATAGTAGGGTTTGTAATAGCGTATATTATCTTTAATTTACTGAATAAGACAAAGAGTGTTTCCAAAGTTGACTTTGAAGCATTGAACCTGAAATTTAATGAGACAAATACTTTAATGAAAGTTTCGGAAGATAGGTTGGCATCCCTTCAGCAAGAGCACTCAAAAGTTAGTCTTAGACTTGAATCTAAAGAAAATGAAATTTCGGGGCTTCAATCTAAATCTGCATCGCTAGAAACCACCGTTAAAAACAATGAAGGAAAGATGGTGGAATTGACCAACTCTTTAGCTCATCAAACAGTTCTGACTACAGATCAACAAAGTGAAATAAACCTATTGAAGCAAAGACTGGCACAGGAAAATGCACAGAATAATTCGTTGACAGAGAACTTAAAGCTGCACAAGGAAGCAAATGCAAGACAAACAGAAGACTTGCTGCAAATGAATGAAAAAATAACAAAGCTTTCATCGGAGAATAGTTCATTGACTGCAAAACTTTCCTCGCTTACAGAAAGTTATAATGATTTGAAAGAGACTAATAAAAAAAAGGAAGAACAAGTGGTTAAACTGTCTGAACTAAGTAATAGATTGAATGCCGACAAGAGTACTTTGACGGCAAACAATGCAGCATTGACTGAAAAACTGACTACTCAAAAAGAGGAAATTATAGAAATCCAGAAAACCTCGCACCTACAATTTGAGAAAATTGCCAACCAAATTTTAGAAGAAAAAACGGGGAAGTTTACAGAATCAAACAAAAATAATATAGAGGCATTGCTGAAACCGCTTGGGGAAAACATTGATAACTTTAAAAAGAAAGTGGAAGAAACGTATGATAAGGAATCCAAGCAAAGGTTTTCATTGGAAGAAAAAGTAAGGGAATTGGTAGAGCAAACAAACAAGGTGAGCAACGAAGCCAATAATTTGGCAACCGCTTTAAAAGGACAATCCAAGAAACAGGGAAATTGGGGAGAAATGATACTGGAAAGCATACTTCAGAAATCTGGGTTGGTAAAAGACAGGGAATATTTTTTGCAACAGACCATTAAGGATGAAGAAGGGAAGAGTTTACGGCCAGATGTGTTAGTGAAATTGCCAGATAACAGGATAATAATTATAGACTCGAAAGTTTCGTTGGTTTCCTATGACCGTTTCTCTTCTGCAGATACCATAGAAGAGCAAACGATACATTTAACCGAACATTTAAAATCAATTTATGGGCATATTGATGATTTGCATGGAAAGAAATATGATAATCTGGAAGCGTCGCTAGACTTTACCATGATGTTTATACCGATAGAACCAGCTTATTTAATCTCAATCCAAACGGATCAAGACCTATGGGCTTATGCTTATTCTAAAAGGGTTTTATTGATAAGCCCAACCAATTTGATTGCCTGTTTAAAATTAATGGCTGACCTATGGAAAAGAGAAATGCAAAGCAAAAACGCAATGGAAATAGTAAAGCGAGGAGAATTGCTGTACGAAAAATTTGTAGTATTTGCCTCAACACTTGAAGATGTAGGTAAACATATCAATAAAACACAACAATCATACACGGCAGCAATTGGTCAATTGAATAGTGGGAATGGACACTTGGTAGGGCAGGCATTGAAATTGAAAAATCTTGGTCTTAAATCAAATAAGGAGATTCCGGTGGTACTTCTTCCGTTAGATTTTGAGCCAGAAATAATTGAATCCAAAGAATTGGATGAGGGTAAGGCATCCCTAATATAAACAATATAAAAATTAGCTGTCATCATATTATGAAAGATAGTTTCCGCTAAATATTTAAAACCCATACTTTAGCGGATTCAATATTATATTCAATTACTAACCCCTAACAAATTAAGAATAAACAACACTAACGTTTAGATAAAAATAAATAATGGGCTTAGATTATCATTCAGTTCTCTTTTTTACCACCATATATAATATTTTTATTGTTATACTGTTCTTTCATTATACCATTAACCATTTAAAAAAATGGTTTTTGACCTATTATATACTTGGTAAAGTATTTCAGACTGTTGCCATTATTTTAGTGGGACTACGAGGGAAGATACCTTTCTGTTGGTCTGTAGAAATAAGTAACCTTTTTCTTATCTCCGGCTTTGCAACGTCCTCTTTTGGGTTGTTATCATTTGATGGTAAGTTTAGAAAAGACATATTTTATCTTTTTGCCGTATTTATTGTATTGTTTTACGGTTCCTTTGTGTTCGTTTCTGGGAATGATAACTTGCGCATCATCGTTCAAATAATTTCGAGTTCATTCTTCTATGGAATAGGGGCTTTTATGTTGTTTAAGGTAAATACAGAACGTTTTAAATATGCCAATATCATTTGTGTGGCCTTGTTTATCTATTCAATATTTCAAATTTATAGGGCTGTAGTTATTTATCATATCGGTCCATCGTACAATTTTATGGTTAGCCGCCCCATTGATGATTGGTATCTAATCATTTCTACATTCGCCATCAGCTTTAGCAGTATTGGATTCCTGTTGCTGTTGATAGAAGCCGACGAGAAAATAATTAACCAGAAAAATAGAAGGATAGAAGAAGATAAGCTTGAATTGGAAGCATTAAACCTGACAAAAGATAAGTTTTTTTCTATCATCGCACATGACTTGCGGGGGCCTATTGGCACATTCAAGACATTGGTTGAATTTTTACTTACCAATTTCGATTTAACTAACACAAAACGATTGATCGAACTGATTAAATCGCTACATAACAATGCCAGTTCAACCTTTGAATTGCTGGAAAACCTGCTTCTTTGGTCAAAAGCACAAATAAGTGAAATCATTTATAATCCGCAAACAATTGATTTACACGAAATAACCGAGACCTGCATTGCCATTACAGAGGAAATGGCAAAAAGAAAAGGGATTTCAATTTATAATAATGTTCCGAAAGAATTTAGGCTGACGGCCGATTTTGATATGACCTCTACTGTAATAAGAAACCTACTATCGAATGCGATAAAATTTACCCTTGGCAGCAAAAGCATTTATTTATCCTCTACAAAAGACGAATCCATTTGCACCTACAGTGTACGGGATGAAGGGATTGGGATAAAGAAAGAAAACCTGGAGAAAATATTTGCACCCAACAAACACTTTACAACCAGCGGCACATCTGGCGAGAAAGGCTCAGGACTAGGATTGATGCTTTGCAAGGATTTTATAGAAAAACAAGGCGGGAATATCTGGGTTGATAGTGAAGCCGGGAAAGGAAGCGACTTTAAATTTACCTTGCCGGTATAGAAAGATTGAAAGCGGGCTTAAGCTTCTAGGCAATAGATTTGCAAAAAACTTGAAACCCTTTGAAATGAATATCTACCAGCTACCCCCTTATTTAAATGGTATCGTTTTTTTGTTAATTGCTAAAATCATTCATATTTTACTTCTTACTTTGCTATTTTTATTGCCCTACACAATAAAAAGGGTGTTTTAGTAGTTTGTTTAGGTAATAATATTATTAATGAAGTTTAATTCCAGCTTATTCACATCGCTTTTACTGGCAATAATGTTTGTGGCTTGCACGCAAACGATAGATTCTACTGGTACAGGTACAACTACAAGTACAGGGAATGGCACTTCAACAAGCGACCCTAAGAAACCTGCTTACACACCGCCTTCCAATACAGGAGATACTACTGGAGGAGGAACTACCAGTACTGGAACGGGGGCTACCTCTTCCACAAAAGATACCTTATATCTTGCAGACTCATTGCTTACCACTTGCACAGCTACAAATGCAGTTGTTTTATTTACACTTACCGGTACAAACAACCCTAAAGTATATACTTGTCAATGGTATTTTGGTGATGGCAACTCCATACTTGCTGGGCCTTCAGTTGTAAGGAACACTTATGCAAATGGAAAAGGGTCGTATACCGTTATTGCTAAAGTAGATTCTGGGGGAATATCTGTTGCTACCATTTCAAAGACTATTAAGTTAACTGGTGCTGATGGTACGCCAGTAGTTACTGTTACTGCTCAAAACCAAAATCCAACAACCCTAAGTAATAGCTATGTTTTCAATGGTACATCTACGGTTTCTGCTGGAACAACAAAGACATATAGTTGGGATTTTGGCGATGGTAGTGGTGATAACAGTAACTTCACTTACGTTGTCCATACTTTCCCTGTGCAATCTACAGCACAAGCATATATTGTAAGTCTCACGGCAACGAGTAGTACTGGTTGTTCTGCCTATAAGTCTGTTACTGTAAATGTTCCTGCAGGAAGTAGTGTAATCTCTGGAGATTTTTCGGCGGTATCTTCTGATCCTTGCACTACCAAGGAGCAATTCACCTTTACCAGCACGGCGATAAATGTTCCAGCAGATGCTACTTACAGTTGGGACTTGGGAGACAATAATGTAACCATAGGCAACCCTGTTGTATATTCTTATGCATCGGCAGGAACAAGAACGGTTAAAATGTATATCACATCTACCACCACTAAGGCAATAATATATACCGCATCAAAAACAATTACTTCTTATGGTACAAATGTGGCTCCTGGTGCAAGCTTTTTTTATACAAAAGCAGATGCTACAGGTTATGTAGTAAACTTTCAAAGCACTTCTACAGTGCCAAATGGAACGACCATAACAGCAAGTAATTCGAGATGGCTTTTTGGTGATAAAACATCTGCAACAGCAACATTTTTTGTAAAAACATATACTAATAATGGGGTTTCTACTTCTTATCCTGTTGTGCTTACAGTAACATCCAACGCAGGATGTACCAGTAGCACAACACAAAATGTAGTAGTACCTTTACCATAGTAAATAAATAGATATGTGGTTAAATTAAAACTTCTTTTTATGAAACAACTCATCGTTGCAATATTTGCCCTAACACTGTTTTCTTCTTGTTACAAACAAGTTGACGGCACTACAGCCACAACTACCACAACAGATACTACAAAAACAACCAATACCACGCCTCCAAAAGTGAGATTCTTTAATGTAATGGATTATGGCAATGTATATCCCCACCTTAATACTATAAATGTTGGTGGAGTTGCGTTATATTATCCCACCATTTATCAAACAGGAGTTGTTGGCACAAATAACATCTGGGTAACCTTTGGCAGTGATACGATACTTAATCAAAACGTTGATTTAGTAGCTGGAAAAAACTATTCTTGCTTTGTATATAGGATTGGATATAACTGGATGTTATCTATAGTATCTGACGATCTTACTGTTCCTGCAACGGGAAACGCAGAAGTACGTGTGCTTGATTTTAGAACACAAGCTTGGTTCAGTTATATTGGTATAAACCTTTTTAGCCCGGGCAGTTCTCCATTAATTTTTAATAACAGAAACTTTCTAGACCACGAAAGTTATAGTAGTTATGCCAATTTTAATACAGTTATTGCTGGAACCTATACATTAACCCTCTTTACATCTACCGCAAACCTGCTTACGAAGTCTAATGTGGTGCTTGCTTCTACAAAAATCTATACAATTGTATTATTGACACAGGCAAGCCTTACTGCTGCACAAGCTTTACAGGCTATCAATGTTGATATAGAACAGAATTATCAATAAGGAAGTCGAAAGTTGAAAGTCGATAGTCGAAAGTAAAATTGTATTGGATAAATAGAAAGAATAAGTGGTAATTAAGGTAATAAAAAAAGTCCATCAGGAATATTCCTAATGGACTTTTTAGTTATTTATCGCTTAACCTATTTCAATTTAGCCAAGGCATCAGAGATACGAACCCAAGCCCTTTCAATATTTGCCATGTTATTGGCAAAAGAGAAACGAACACATCTAGGATCACCAAAGGCATCACCCATTACACTAGAAACGTGAGCTGTATTTAGTAAATACATACTAAAATCGGCAGAATTCTTAATTACTTCCTCACCATTGCTCTTGCCATAATAGCTGCTCACGTCTGGAAAGATGTAAAAAGCCCCTTCTGGTTCAAAACACTTGATGCCAGGAATCCCCCTTACCAATTCCATCGTCCTAACTCTCCTGCGGGCAAACTCATCAGTCATTTCAAAAGATGGTTTCAGGTCAGTAGTCAATGCAACCACACCTGCTTTTTGTGTAATGGAACAAGTACCACTTGTAAATTGCCCTTGAAGCTTTTCGCAAGCCTTGGCAATAGCCACATCGGCAGCTATATAACCTAGTCTCCAACCAGTCATGGCAAAACCTTTGCTCAAACCGTTTACTATAACAACACGATCCTTAATTTCCGTAAACTGTGCAATGCTTTCATGCGCACCAACAAAGTTTATGTACTCATAAATTTCATCTGCAAGGATGATAACGTTTGGATATTTCTTAAAAACCTCAACCAATCCTTCCAATTCGGCTTTGCTATACACAGCACCTGATGGATTGCACGGAGAAGAGAACATAAACACCCTAGTCTTATCGGTAATGGCCGCCTCAACCTGCGCAGGCGTTGCCTTAAAGCCATCTTCCAGGTTGGTTAGTATCTCTACTACCTTACCACGGGCTATTTTTACCAATTCACTGTAAGTAACCCAGTATGGCGTAGGGATTATTACCTCATCACCTTCATCTACCAATGCAAGTATAACGTTTGCAAGGCTTTGTTTGGCACCTGTGGACGTTACTATGTTCTCTGGCTTATAATCCAGATTATTATCGCGCTTAAGCTTGGTGCAAATGGC
The DNA here is from genome assembly GCA_025362915.1 of Chitinophagaceae bacterium. Lineage (GTDB taxonomy): Bacteria > Bacteroidota > Bacteroidia > Chitinophagales > Chitinophagaceae > Parasediminibacterium. The sequence goes on from JANYEU010000050.1 coordinate 13,895, forward strand.
CTCTCTTAGGTCGGCGTAACCAGCAACTGGTGTGTAATGACTAAAATTGTCGTTGATAGCCTTTATCGCAGCATCCTTTATGTGCTG
>JANYEU010000070.1 GCA_025362915.1 Chitinophagaceae bacterium
TGGTGGCTGCTTATAGGGCTGTGGCTGTGCAGGTAAATGTTCAAGCGGGTGGCAACAGGGTGAAAGCATTGGGAAGTGGCTGCGAAATGGAAAAAGAGAGTAGCCATCAGGTTATGGGAGATGTGGTAAATTTTAAGGCTAGTGCTGCTAAAGTGGCTGGAAGCATGGATTTGCATGTAGATAAGCCCACTACTTTTTCTACTCACGGAACCATATTTGCCTATTGGGATGTGGCTTTGGGGCCTACGCCGGCCGATAAAAGCAAGTGGTTTCAACGGCATAGTAATGGAAATAGTCTCACCATAACCGGGTTTACGCCAGGAATAACCTATCCTTTTGCATCGGCTTATAAAGGGTTGGATACCGACTCTCTTATCTGGAGTGCCATTATCAATAAAATGGCGGGAGACTAAAGCAGTTGTAGGTTATAAGTTATAGGTATTACGTAAGAAAATCCCTTGAAGCACTCCTTCAGGGGCTTTTTGTTTGCAGTATTTGCCACTAAGGCACAACGCCCTAAGCTGCGCAAAGAAGGGAGACGTGATTTGTTTTGCTACTTTTTTGAATTTATTGGCAAATCTTTGTGCTTCTTTATGGCATTGGTGTCTTCGTGGCAAAATTTTACACATATTTTTGGCGCATGTGGATTATCTGTAAAAATGAATGGCAGCAGTTTTTTAGTAGCCTCACCGGTTACCTCGCCATCATTGTTTTTTTATTGCTCAATGGCCTCCTGCTTTTCGTTTTCCCTGCCAGTAATGTACTCGATTTTGGATATGCGTCCCTCGGCAGTTTCTTTACCACCGCACCGTTTATTTTATTGTTTTTGATACCCACCATCACCATGCGCAGCATTGCCGAAGAATATAAAAGCGGCACTTTCGAACTCTTGAAAACACTTCCCCTGAAGCCATCGCAGATAGTCGGGGGCAAGTTTTTTGGTGCCTTGCTCATAGTGGTGGCGGCGTTGGTGCCTACGGTTATTTATGCCGTTTCCATCCAGCGGCTCAGCAGCATTGGCGGTATAGAAGTGGGTGCCACCATGGGTAGCTACTTTGGTTTGGTGGCGTTGGGCGCCGTATATACGGCGGTGGGCATCTGTGCCAGCAGCTTTACCAACAATACGGTGGTGGCATTTATTGCCGGGGCATTTGTTTGTTTTCTGTTGTATAATGGGTTTGATGCCATTAGTAAACTGCCTGTTTTTAAGGCTGGCGCCGATTATTATATCGATATGTTAGGCATCAACGCACATTATAGAAGTATCAGTAGAGGAGTGATTGACCTTCGGGACATGATTTATTTTGTGGGATTGATTATTTTGTTTTTGTTTATTACGGAAAGGAATATTAGTAGAAAGTAGGGTTACTTCGAATTAAAAATAAAGTTATCAGACTATTTCATAATTATTACACCTATATACTTGAATGCAGTGATGGCAAATATCATGTAGGTGTTACCAACGATTTGGATAGGCGGTTGATGGAACACAACAATGGGGATGATAATACTTGTTTCAGTTACCTAAGAAGCCCTGTTGTAGTGAAATATTTTGAACATTATACTGACATTAATCAGGCAATTGCACGAGAGAAGCAATTGAAAGGTCGGGGGCAGGAAAAAGAAAAAAGCTCTTTTTATGAAGGATTGGGATATGTTGAAGGAGTTGGCGAAGTGTAAACATCCTTTGTAAGTTGAAAAAGTAAGTATTCCCGTTTGATAAAGCTAGCAATACTATTAGCTTAGAAAACCAACCTGATTGTCACGCTGAGCCTGTCGAAGCGCAAACAGGTTACGGGATTTTAAATTTAAGGAGTGAATTTAGAATGTGGAACAATGAAAGAGATATGTGTAAGTTGCTTGCGCTTCGACAGGCTCAGCGTGACAATCAGGTTGATTTTCGGAGTTTCATTAAAGGAGATACTGTTTTTGGGATGAATGGTTAAATATTGAATTAAGGATTATTAGATTAAAAATGACTAAGCTGTTTAAATATAAATACACGTGGGTAGTGATGGTGCTTGCTTTTATTGCTCTTGTTTACACATCTTCTTTTTTTGCCTACCGGATAGATCTTACGGCAGAGAAGCGTTTTAGTCTCAACTCATCTACCAAAAAACTATTTGGTCAAGTGGATGATGTGATAAAGGTGCAGGTTTTTTTGACTGGAGATTTACCTGCCGATTATAAAAAACTAAGCCTTGCCACCAAGGATTTTTTGGAGGAATTGAAACAGGTTTCCAATAATAAGGTAGAGATAAGTTTTGAGAAACCCGGCGAAGACCTAAAGGACGATACGGCAAAAGCGATGCTGTATGATAGTTTGGCGCATTTGGGAGTTGTGTTTGAAAGAAGCGAAGTGCAGGAAAGCAGCCACGAAAAAGAAACCAATCAGTTGATTATACCAACGGCGTTGGTGAGTTATAAGGACAAACGCCCCATTGCTGTTGATTTGCGCAGCAGTAAAAAGATTTACAAGCAATACAACGTGGTAAACGATATTCCGCAGGAAGATGTGGAAGCTACCCGTAATGCCGCAGAGGCTTTGCTGGAATTTAAGTTTGCCAGTGCCATCAATAAACTTACCCGAACTGTAGTTCCCGTAATTGCCTACACCATTGGCAATGGCGAACCTATTGACAGGACGGTGAATGATTTGGGCGAGAGCTTGCGTACAGAATACCGTTTGGGCATCTTCGATTTGAGAGCCGCTTATCCCGATGCTTCAAAGGTTGATGTGCTATTGATTGTAAAACCAACCACTCCCTTTAGCGATGAGGACAAACTGAAGCTTGACCAATACGTAATGAATGGTGGGAAGATAATTTGGTGCATTGATAAGCTACACGCCGAGCTGGATAGCTTGATGCGCAGTAAGTCTGAATACACAGCATATGATAGGGGATTGAATATTGACGACATTCTTTTTAAATATGGCGTTCGTATCAATGATGATTTGTTGCAAGACTTGAACTGTTCTAAACTGCCATTGGTGGTTGGTTATAATCCTGATAAGAGTCCACGGATGCAGCGTGTGCCTTGGCCTTATTATCCTATGCTTGCGGGTATTAACAATAATCCTATCTCAAAGAACTTGGATAAGGTGTTGCCCATATTTCCTTCGAGCATGGATACGGTAAAGGCAGAAGGCATTAATAAGACGATATTACTTGCCAGCGATTCTAATAGCCGTGTGCTTGGTTCACCCGCATTGGTGAGTGTAAACAGCGTGAAAACAGAGGAGGATTTTAGAAGTTTTACCAAGAGTTATGTTCCCGTGGTTGTTTTATTGGAAGGAAAGTTTAAATCCTTATTTGCCAATAGACTTACTTCTACAGTTACAGATTCAGTGGAAAAAGCTACAGGCAAACCATTTCAAACAAGAGGATCAAAGGACAGCAAACAAATAGTCATGTCGGATGCGGATATTGTTACCAATGCCATATCCCAGACAAATGGGCCGATGGCAATGGGCGAGCTTCCGTTTGAAAATTATAGATTTGCCAACAGGGAGTTCTTATTAAACTGTATTGATTACATGGTTAGTAATAATGGCATTTTTGAAACCCGCAACAAAGAGTTCACTTTACGGTTATTAGATAAAAAGAAAGTAGAGGCTGAACGGACAGAATGGCAATTGATTAACATAGTTGCCCCCATTGCATTGCTGATTTTGATTGGCATAATTTTACAATGGCAAAGGAAGAGAAAATATGCGCTTTAATAGTAGAGAGTCAAAAGTCGAGAGTCAAAAGTCTTGAGACGATTCCAGAAAAAAGAATCATTCTTCCCCATACTTTCGACTCTCGACTTTTGACTCTCTACTTACGATTTAAAAACTTATGACTGAATTAATTCCAAATATACAAGAAGGAATCCCCACTTCCTTACCATCTTTCATCGAACATTTGGTGGTGGATAGCCGTAAGATTGTATTTCCCCAAACATCACTATTCTTTGCTTTGAGAGGGCCGAGAAGGGATGGACATCCATTTATAAAGGAAGCTTACGAGAAGGGCGTTAGAAACTTTGTTATCAGTAGGCGTATAGATACAACGATATTTCCTGAAGCTAATTTCTTTAAGGTAACAGATGTATTAAAGACTTTGCAAATTCTGGCAGCCATTCATCGCGCCAATTTTAATTGCCCCGTAATAGGCATTACCGGTAGCAATGGAAAAACCATTGTGAAGGAATGGCTGTATCAATTGCTTAGCGTAGATTACAATATTGTACGGAGTCCACGTAGTTACAACTCACAAATTGGCGTGCCGTTAAGTGTCTGGCAAATGAACGAACAGCATACCCTTGGCATATTTGAAGCAGGTATTTCTGCTCCTCGTGAGATGCCGGTATTGGCTGGAATCATACAACCTACCATTGGTATTTTGACCAACATTGGCGAAGCACATAATGGCGGCTTTGTTGATATGAAGCAAAAGGTGCTGGAAAAGCTTCAACTGTTTGCTATCTGTAAGTACCTGATTTATTGCAAGGATTCCATAGACGACCACTTGGATATGGATGAAAATAAGCACACCCTTTTTCATCAAACCATCGAACTGTTTTCTTGGAGCCGGGAAACAAATGCCACCCTAAAAGTGATTGCAGAAATTCCGGTGGGTAATAAAACGCAGGTTTTCTTTACCTACAAAAGCACTAACTACTCCATCCTTATCCCTTTTACAGATAAGGCTTCGTTGGACAATAGCATTACCTGCATTTGCACATTGTTTGTTTTGGATATTCCTTTTGAAACTATTCAGCAACGCATATTGCAGTTGCAACCACTGGAGATGCGGATGCAACTGAAGAAGGGAATAAATAATTGTCATGTATTGAATGATAGTTACAGCAACGACCTTTCTTCCTTGAGCATCGCTTTAGATTATTTGCAACAACAAGCGGGAAACAATACCACAACGGTCATTCTTTCAGACATATTACAGTCTGGAATGCGCGAGGAGGCATTGTATAATCTAGTGGCGACAGAGTTGGAGCAACGCAATATTCATCGATTGATTGGCATTGGAAAAAACATTACGGCACATCAGGATGTACTCAAAGAAGCCATTCCCGTAACCAGTTTCTTTGGTTCCACCGATGAATTTCTGGAGGCACACGCAACGCATTCATCCACAGAACCTAAGTTTCACAATGAATTTATACTACTTAAAGGCGCACGTGTATTTTCTTTTGAACGGATAAGTAGCTGGCTGGAACAGAAAGTACACCAAACGGTAATGGAAATAAACCTTACCTCGATGGTGCATAACCTAAAACAATACCAAGAAAAACTATTGCCCACCACTAAGCTGATGGCAATGGTAAAGGCATTTAGTTATGGTAGTGGAAGTGTGGAAGTGGCAAGATTGTTACAGTTTTACAAGGTAGATTATCTGGCTGTGGCGTATGCCGATGAAGGCGTAGAACTAAGATTGGGCGATATTTCTTTACCAATTATGGTGATGAATATGGATGAAGCGGGTTTTGATGCATTGATAGAGCACAACCTCGAGCCAGAAATTTATTCTTTTTCTATCTACCATGCCTTCCATGAATATTTATTGAAACAAGGCATTACCAAGTTTCCTGTGCATATAAAGTTGAATACTGGCATGAATCGTTTGGGCTTTGATCCTGAAGAAGTGGAAGCTCTGGGCAAGCAATTTTCACTGCATAATACGATGATGGTGCAAAGTGTGTTCAGCCATCTGGCAGGAAGTGAGGCCGCAGAATTTGATGGCTTTACACAACATCAAGATAACTTATTTAATGAGGCTATTACTATTCTTCAATCCCATATAAAAAATCCTTTTATAAAACATATTTGCAACTCGGCAGGCATATTCCGGCATCCCAATTTACAATACGATATGGTACGTTTGGGTATTGGTTTGTATGGCGTTGATAGTGCCGATGGAAAAGAAATACACTTAGAACCCGTGGCTACGCTAAAGAGTACCATTGCACAGATACGGAATGTGAAGGCGGGCGAAACAGTTAGCTATAACCGACGGGGTGTACTTACACGCAATAGTATTATTGCTACCATACGCATTGGGTATGCGGATGGGTTTAGCAGAAAACTGGGTAATGGCATTGGTAATATTTATATAAATGAGATGCTTGCTCCCGTGGTTGGCACTGTTTGTATGGATATGCTGATGGTGGATATTACCGATATCCCCAATGTAAAAGAAGGGGATGCTGTAGAAATATTTGGCAAGAATCTTCCTATCCAAAAAGTGGCTGAATGGGCAGAAACCATTGCTTACGAGGTAATGACAGGCATTAGCCAACGGGTGAAAAGGGTATATGTGGAGGAATAATGAAGTTGAAAGTCGAAAGTTGAAAGTCAAGAGTCCTATGTATTATTTAGTGGTCTTATTAGTTTTTGACTTTCAACTTTCAACTTTCGACTTGATTGACTAATTTTTTAATTATGCGAGTTGTAATACAAAGGGTAACTGAGGCATCGGTGGTGGTGGATGGCAACATAACAGGCAGTATAGAGCAAGGATTATTGGTTTTGCAAGGAATAGAAGATGCAGATTCTACTGAAGATATAGTTTGGCTAAGTAATAAGATTTGCAACCTCAGGATATTTAATGATGAAGATGGGGTGATGAATAAGAGCATTCTTGATGTGGGCGGAGATGTTTTATTGGTTAGCCAGTTCACACTTTTTGCCAGTACCAAGAAAGGCAACCGACCATCCTATATAAAAGCCAGTAAATCCCCCATCGCCATTCCTTTGTATGAGGCAATGATTAATCAACTAGAAAAAGACCTTGGTAAACCCATTCAAACAGGCATCTTTGGGGCAGACATGAAGTTGAGTTTGCTGAATGATGGCCCGGTAACCATCATCATCGATTCAAAAAATAAAGAATAAACATATACCAATGACAATAGAACAAGCACAAACCGATGTAGATAATTGGATAAAAACTGTTGGGGTACGATACTTTAATGAACTCACCAATCTTGGAATACTGATGGAGGAAGTGGGCGAGTTATCCAGATTGATGGTACGGAAATATGGCGAACAATCTTTTAAGGAAAGTGATAAAAATAAAGAACTATCCGATGAAATGGCGGATGTGCTTTGGGTACTGATTTGTTTGGCTAATCAAACGGGAATAAATCTTACTGATGCACTGCAAAAGAACTTTGAGAAAAAGAATCTACGTGATGCTACAAGACATTTGGAAAATGAGAAGCTAAAATAGTTGCCTGTTACCAGTTACTGGTCACCAGTATCTTGCAACTTGATTGCCGCCGCCTCTTCTTTTTCCTTATCCGCATGTTCCCTTACCATATCAATAATCCAATCTTTACGTTTCAATACAAAGTTTGTCCCAAGGTATTGACGGCGTACCTGCTCATTTTCAGCCAATTCTTCCGCAGTGCCGTGTTTAAAAATCTTCCCTTCAATCAATAGATAAGCCCTATCACAAATAGAGAGCGTTTCGTTTACGTTGTGGTCGGTAATCAAGATACCTATATTCTTATATTTCAACTTGGCCACAACCGCCTGAATATCCTCCACCGCAATAGGATCCACACCCGCAAAAGGTTCATCCAATAAAATAAATTTAGGGTCAACCGCAAGCGCACGGGCTATTTCGGTACGTCTTCTTTCTCCTCCGCTCAGGCTATCGCCATTGTTAGTACGCACATGGTGCAGGTTAAATTCGGTTAATAATGTTTCCAGTTTTTCCTTTCGTTCGGTCTTGTTCAGCTTGGTCATTTCAAGCACCGCCATGATGTTATCCTCCACACTTAGCTTGCGGAAAACACTTGGTTCCTGCGGCAGATAGCCAATGCCCATCTGCGCCCTTTTGTACATCGGGAGTTTGGTTATATCCTGATCGTTCAAAAAAACAGTACCAGCATCAGGTTGTATCAATCCCACTACCATATAAAAACTGGTTGTTTTGCCAGCACCATTTGGTCCTAGCAAACCCACTATTTCTCCCTGTTTTACGTCTATGGATACCTTGTTTACAACAGTTCGTCCCTTGTAGCTTTTTACTAATTCGTGCGTATGTATGGTGATGCTCAATGTATTATTATTTGCAACAAATGTAAATGATAATGTATCAATGGTGTTCTTATAAACTGTAAGCAATATTGTTAATTCAAATCGAAAGACATAATATCTCATACTCTATATTTAAACTCAGTCTCCAGCCATTTTATTAATGATTCCATTCCAAATAAGAGGATCGGTATCCAACCCTTTAAGCCGAGGCAAAAGGATAGGTTGACTAAATAACTCTTTAGGAAGTCTGTTTTATATTCTCCCAGACTACATAACTCGTTAGGATGACTGTTTTATATTCTCCCAGACTATATAACTCGTTAGGACGACTGTTTTATATTCTCCCAGACTATATAACTCGTTAGGACGACTGTTTTATATTCTCCCAGACTATATAACTTGTTAGGACGACTGTTTTATATCCAGCCTGCCTTCGCCTGGTTCGTGTCTCACAGTTATGAGACACGAACTAGGCGAATGAGTAATGCTAATATATTTGTGAGAGAAAGTCAGTAATTTAACACTGGTGAAGAACATCAACAAGGGCAGAACAAACAAAGAGTGTTTATCAGAAGCATATAAAAATAACTTTTTGAAGAGAGAAAAAGCAACCTTCCTATATTTAAGGGATGGAGATGGAATTTATTTAAGCTAAAACATATCTTATTCTTCTAACCCTATATTTCATTATTTTATGGCTAAACATCTTCAATTACTTGTTGCAACAATTCTTTTTTCTATGGTTTCAATGTTGGCTACTGCACAGCAAACATCCCCTGCAATGATAGCATTAATTAAAAAATCATGCGAAAACGCAGTGAAAAAAAATTATATCCTTGCACTTTCTTATGCAGATGAAGCTTTAAAGGATTTTCCTACCTCTATATATGCGATTGACCAAAGGGCAGACGTTTTGTATCAAATGGGAAAAGAAGTAGAAGCAATAGCTGAGTTTAAACGTGCTGCTAGCCTTTGCAATGAATGTAGTACCCCTTATTTAATACTGGCTCATGCAAAAGATAGACACGGCTTGCATGAAGAAGCTTACAGGGATATAGGTAATTTGATTAATAAAACACCCTCAGATGAGATGGCTGCCTACCTGTATTATGAACGTGGCGAATTGAAAATGCACCAAGCAAATTATGATGAAGCATATATTGATTACTGCAAGGCGCATGATTTAAAACCTGAATATATGTTTTATTTGGGCAGAATGATTTTGCATGAAATACATATTCCTAATGATAGTGCACTTGTAAAAAAGGCATTTGGCCAAATTTAAGATTGATAATACAGCCTCAAATGCAAGCACATTATATATTAGCAGAGGATTCATTTATTCGTTACTGAAAAGGTATAAGGAAGCAATGGATGATTATGAAACGGCCTATCTGTTAAATCCAAAAAATGTAGGGGCATTGGTTAGTATGGGTGTGATGAAGCTGTATTTAAATAGACCAGACGAAGCGAAAAATGATATAGAAAAGGCTCTTTTATTATCTCCAAATAGTGCAGGAGTTTGGAACAATAGTGGATTTATAAAACTATACCAAAACAAATATGATGAGGCAATGGTAGATTTAGAAAAATCGTTGCAAATAGATAGCACCGCAAACCCGGAGGCATATAACAACAGGGGATATATTTACTTCAAAAAGGGCGGCATCGAAAACTATAAAAAGGCGTTGGAAGATTATGACAAAGCAATTTCTGTGGGCAGTAAAATTTATAACCCTTATTGGAAATATCGGGATAGTGTAGTAGCGTCGATGGGTAAGTAGTTTACTTTATGCAATACCTACGGCACTACAATGGCATGTACATCCTCATCATCTTCTATGTTGTGCATCTCGCGCAGTATCTGCGGAAACCTCCACGCCACCCGGCTGCTTTGTGGCACTACCGTAAACTTTTTTGGGTTGGGTAAACAGGCAATAATCATGGCTGCCTGCTGGCGCGATAAATCTTTGGAGGGTATATTAAAATAGGTCCTACTAGCGGCTTCTATCCCAAATATGCCAGGTCCCATCTCTATTGTGTTCAGGTAAACTTCCATTATCCGTTGCTTGCCCCATATCAATTCTATCAATACGGTAAAATAGACTTCGGGTATCTTGCGGATGTATTTCCATATTCCACCGCCTTGCCACAAAAAGACATTCTTGGCAGTCTGCTGGCTGATGGTACTTGCGGCAGCACCCAATGGTAATTTCTTTTTCTTATGCTTTTTCTGGATAAGGCTTTTTTCTATTGCCTGAAAATCGAAACCATGATGGTCTGGAAACAGTTGATCCTCGCTTGCAATGGCGGCCAAGCGTGCATTGGGCGATATGTTGGCCTTACTTACATAATCCCTTTTCAATCCATAACTGATGCTGTTATCAATCTGTGTAAGGGTAATGGGCGGCATCACCCAGCGGCAAACGATGACATACAGCAAAGAGGAAACGAACATAAACAGAACCAGCCGCTTGGTAAAACGCCAGATGCGCGCCAGTACGGTACGCTTTTTTGCAATGGGCTTTTTTTTCGCAGACTTAGATTTGCTTGCACTCTCCATGCTGCAAATAAAGGGACTATATTGATTTATGCGTAAGATTTAACCAGAGAGGATATTTTACAACAAAGTGCACAATGGTTTTCACAAAGAAACACAAGCACTGATTAGGAAATATGGTTTAAAGTATTGTACAAAACTTTGTGTGCCTTGTGTCGTTTTTCTTTGTGTTCCTTGTGGTTAAACTATTTTGTAGGAATGGTTGCGGTAGAGTACAATTGGTATTTTTTTCCTAGAATGATAGACGTGCGGTGCGTCCAATGCAATATCTCGCCAAACAGAAAAACACCAGCAGCAATGCCAAGGTTAGTCAGGTTTTTAGAGGAAGTGATGGACTCATTTTGGGTAAGTCCATTTATTATATTGAGCACCATATACCCAGTGGCTCCAATGGTAAACAGAGAGCCGTTATTTACCACACCAATGCCGTGTTCTTTGTAAGGCATGGCATAAATGTCGTGAATGGCTATTTTTATCAACCCGTATTTAAGGGTATCAAGAGTGGGCATTCCCCAAAAGTTGGCTACCTGTTGCACGTTCATCTGTTCCATAAACACAGAGTCGTCCTTTATTAGCCTAATTCTGCCTTCTATCCACTGTTTGGTTGCTAGTTGGCAGGTAAAATAACTACCTTTTACATAAGATTGTATTACCTGCTCATTCTTGCGGAGCAACAGAAAATCCCCTTGTGCCGAAGCATCCATCACACAGTAAAGAAATATAAGTAACAGTACGTTTTTCATTAGATTGGCAAGGTAGCATATATCTGTTTCCAGAAAATTTGATGGATAATATTTCGCCGATAATCAGCCGTTTATTTGTAATTGACAGGATGTTAACTATGTTTTTATTGTCACAAGGATGTAATTTTTTTATTTCTCGCAACCACTAAATCAATTTATACGTCTTAGAGTATTATATTTGCATATACAAACGTCAAAAACATGCAACAGATATACGACACACTCAAAATGGCTCACCGCGCTGGCATAGAACCCAGTATGCATGTGCTTTATCACAAAGAACAACAGATACCGGGTTCGATAAATTATAATATAAACCGCTATTTTGCACACCACGAATGGGTATCGGACGAATCGGGGATGTTTCTATATCATTACGATGAAAAGAGTCCGAAAGATAATTATATTGAATTGCGTTTTTGCGTTACCGGCAATAAATATTGCTACGATAAAAGCTGTTCGGGTTGTGAAGACCTGCCAACTGATTGCAACGGGAAGCAAACAACCATTGACGTATTCAACTTTTACTTCTCTTCTACATTCCTTAGTCAATTTACAAACAATACCAAACTTAAGAACAAGAAAGATGAAGTATTGGCGTTTAAATTTCCTCAGGCATTTACCAAACTGTTCCCTATATGCGGAAAGAAACGTAATGTGTTGGATGCGCTGCTAAACCATAGCTACTCTGGGGCTTTGGAAAATATTTATATCAATGCCAAGGTGCAGGAGCTACTGTTGTTTAGCATGGATTGTTTGGTAGAAGAAAAGCAAGAAGGCTTTGCGTGTAAGTTTTTGAATGATGATCGTAGCAGGGAAGGCATTTATAAGGCTAGGGAAATATTGTTGCAAAGTATTGGCAACCCGATTACCATAAAAGAGTTGAGTAGGAAGGTTGCAATGAACGAATGTTATGTAAAACAAGGGTTCAGGGAGTTATTTGGCACTACCATATTCGATTTCTTCCAACAACAAAGGATGGAACACGGCAAATACCTGCTATACGAAAAAGGATTGAGCGTAACAGATGTTTCTGAAGCCTTGGGGTATTCTTCCATATCCCATTTTTCTGCGGCATTTAAAAAACATACAGGCTTAAAGCCTTGTGAGTTATTAAGATAATAATTTACACCCCACACATGTGATGGTAATTGGCAATAGGAGCTTAAAAACTTCCATTGCCAATTTTCTTTTAATGGAAGATTACAATTTTTTTGCGTTCTATCTCATTGCCATGTTGTATTTGCAAGATGTATACTCCCGAAGCAAGATTAAGTTCATGATACAATTGGGAGAAATAACCCTGATAGGATGGATATGATTTAATAAAAATTATTTTTCCAGAACTATTTACTAAAGATACTTGCAGTGAGGTTACCACTTTTACATAAAAACTCAGATTAAATGATCCCCTATTGGGATTGGGACCAACAATAGGTATTATCTTATCTATTGAAAAATAATTAGAGTGTCGCGGGCAGCCATAATCATCAGTTACAATAGTATAATAGTTTGCAGAGGTATTTATTGGTTTATACGTACTACTCGTAGCTCCAGCTATTAGCACACCATCCTGATACCATTGGTTTCCTGACGGAACACTACTTGCCAAGCTATCATTTAAATAGGATACAACTGGCTTTGGGGAAGTATTAACTTTCACTGGTATCTTATCTCCTATACAATCCTCAGTTTTTAAATGCATATTGTACAGATAATAGTAATAGGGTTTATAAAAATTGGTATCAGAAGGATTTGAGTTGCTGGCACTATTTCCCGTTATGGAGAAAATACTATCTAATTTATATGGATAACCAGATATTGGCAATCCCTTACTTCTAAATAGGGTGGCATCCACCGCTGATATTATGATGGAATGTTTTCCCGTAGGTAATTCCATATTAATATAAAATATATCTCCCGGATCCGCAGGATCATTTCCATCTATCGAACCAACAATAGGTAAGGGGTTGGTAGCATATACATCTATCGTTTTTGATTTCAACACTGTGTAATAATATGTGCCAGAAGTTGTTGCATTGGTTACATCGGCAGCCATTATGGTTACTTTGCCCGGATACCTGATATATAGCTTGGCACTCTGAAGAATAACCGGCACCGAAGAGGTATAATTAAGGTAATTATTACCAATAGCCTGATAGCCACCAGCATAGGTTCCCTTATCTATTGGGCCTACATTACCAAAAATACCTGTTCCTACATCAATAACAGAATCTGTTAATGCAGAAGATAAGCTTGCTGTGCTGCCAGTGGCTACTGGGTTAGTTGCATTATCATACCAAGTGTAGGTTGTAGAAGCAATTGGATTATTTACGTTGAGGTTTGTATTCCCGTTACAAATATCTGCAGTTGCAGAAAGCGGAGACGTAGTGGCAATACTTTCCGAAAAAATATTATTAGATGGAATATCATCCACTGGCGCAGTTGCCGTTACCGAAATATTGTATTTAGTGGCTGGCAAAAGATTAAATGGTTGTTGGAAAGTGTAAGTTACTGCTGCTCCACTGGCAACAGGCGATGGATAGATACCATTAAGTGTGGCAACCACTACATTTCCACTTTTTATCGTAGCAGTAAGATTGATATTTTGTTGGATTGATGAACCATTATTGGCTAGCTGTATCACCAATAATTGTTTACTATCTGGATTGTCTCCATTGGCTGGCGAAACAACCCCACTTACTGCAATGTCATTATCTGGCTGCGCAATATTTACCAGATAATCCTGTATTTCTCCTGCTCCATTAGCACCACAAGAGGAAAGGGTATCAGCATTTGTAGTATCAATGGCTACTATCCGCATCAAGGTTGAAGTGCCTACATTCAAGTTATTAGGCGGGATAATGGTAGCTGAAAAATTATTATTTACACCTACAACCTTACCAGTAGCTACCAATTCTCCACTATCCAAAAAGCTACCGTTACCGTTATAATCAATATATACATTCACCGTTTTATTATGACTAATCCCATCGCAACTACCAAGTTTAACGGATAAGGGTAATGCTTTATTGGGCTTAATGGTTGCAATCTTATTTGTAAAATCATGGTAGGTGCTGCAACCTGTAGTCTTGGTGTTATTAATGCCGCCAAACAAAATATTATCTATAGATGCACCAACAGATGCTTTAGCAGCAACAGAACAATAAGCATTGCCACCTACTCCACTTACAAAAAGCGAATAAGCCTGCGATCCATTGATGAGTGTACCTTTATGAGATACGGTAATGGTATAAATCTGCCCCGGAATAACGCTATCTATCTCTATTTTTTCTACATTATCAATATGGTTATCGCCTTTTGTAGCCGCTGCCGCTGGCACATTCGGGTTCAATACCCAAGGATAATAAGTTGTGGCTCCTTTGGTAATTCTTATATCCAAATCGTTTACCAACTCTGTGTTATGGTTGTTCAAGATATTTGAGGTTACTACACTTCCCTCAGGATCCGTCCAACAAATGGTAGCATTAATTGGACTTTTACCCGATGCCACCACATTCAGTGTGTAAGGCTGCCCACTATCCAACAAATTCTCATACATCAAGTGAGGGCTTGTTGGCGCATTATTGCTTTCTATAGCAGCTTTTATCACTGCTGCCCCCTTCGCCACATTTAGCAACCCCCAACCAAACCTGTAATCTGGTCCAGGGTAGTTTCCTGCTTCGTTTGCCGTATGTATTGCCAATCCCTTTAGTGTTGCCGAGCGTAGGAAAGCCCCATTTTTCAATTCAGAATAATAGTCTTGCAGTAAAAACAAAGAACCTGTAACATTTGGTGTTGCCATTGATGTTCCACTGAGGGTAGTATAGGCACTATCATTAGAAGCGCTGCAAGAAAGCACATTCAGTCCATCAGCCACCAAATCTGGCTTTATACGTCCGTCATCGGTAGGTCCCCAGCTACTAAAAGGTGTCATTACAACATCATTAGTTGTTTTATATCCATTGGGTATGCCACTCACTGCACCAACGGTAAGTATGTTTTTTGCATTGCTTGAAGTGCCAATTGTTTTATAACTATCATTATTCGATATGCCCCCAATACGCACAGACTGAACCTTACTACCTAAATTATCATAGTAATAATAAGTTCCACCTATAGAAGGGCCATTTACATTTCGGTTGTTCCCAGCAGCTTTTACTATCAAATAATAGGGGGCAGTAAAAGCTACGTTATCCAAGGATGCTGCATCAGCATCGTAATATCCAAATTTATAATCAGCAGTATCGCCATTGTTTCCATAAAAATACCAGCTTGCACTACCATCAAGATACCACCCGCAAATGGTACCATAAGAATGATTAGAAAGTAATAAGCCAGAAGCGGCTGCCGTAATGGAACTGATGTCGTTATTAAACAAATGCGCCTGAATACCCGGTGCCCTAAAACTCATACCTTTTGCAGCGGTGTTTATGCCGGTTGCCATCATAGTGCCGGTAACATGCGTGGCGTGTATCGATCCTTCATCAGTATTACTTACCATTCCGTCTATCTGCGTTACCCTCCCAACCAGTTCTTTGTGTGTGCCAAGCACCCCCCCTCCATCCCAAATACCCAATTTATTTTTTAGGTAACTTGGAGAGCCACTTAATGCCAATCCACTGCTGCCATTTGGCCAAAGTTGACTAGCGCCTGTTGTTGCCGCTGCAATGAGGTTATCGAAGGTGGTGTAATAAATGGGATGGTTATTTCTATCTACTCCAACCAAGCGGGAGATGCCATGCGCTTTGTTAATCATCACCGTATCCCAATGATTCAGTTTTGCCAATGAGTAAGCCTTTTTCATTTGGATATTATATAATTCCGCAGAGCTGGCAGCTTTTATTTCCAGCATCCTTTTGTTGATATTTACCTGTGCAGAAACTATCGAACAGGATAGAAAGCCTATAAGCAATGCTAGAAAAGTGCGTTTTTTCATTTAATTATTTTGATAAATTTTTTATGAATGACTGCATCGTGTTCAATTTATTATCAAAGTAATGGTTTATTTCCCATGTCTTATTCTACTAAGTAAATAAAATAGTTTTAAAATTTAGCTTTATGGCTTAAAAACAAAAAAGGCCATCCCGAAACGGGATGACCTTTAGTATGTGTTATTAGAAAGAAAGACTTTTTTTATTTAGCCTTGTTACCTTCTCCTTCTTCCAATTTAGCCCTAATGTCTGCCAAAGCACTCAAATCTCCAAGTGTAGTTTTTTCTACCTTAGCTTGAATGGCTTTTACTTCTTTTTGGGTTTTGTCAGCTTCAGTGCGTGCTTCTTTCTTGGCAGATTCTTTAACTTCAGCCTGTACTTGTTCCCAAACACGGCTATGACTTAAAAGAATACGCTTGTCGTTTCTGTCAAATTCAATAACAACAAATGGTAGTGTTTCTTCAGCAACCACTGGTTTGCCATCTTCTTTTGCCAAATGACGTGAAGGAGCAAAACCTTCCATGCCATATTGTAATTGAACCAAGGCACCCTTGTCATCCTTACGGGTAACGGTACCTTCATGTGTGGTACCTATTCCGAAAGTATCTTCAAGTGTACTCCAAGGATCTTCTTCCAATTGCTTGTGACCTAATTGCAATTTGCGGTTTTCCTTGTCAATGCCCATAATCATGATGTCAATCTTCTGACCAACCTTTACATAATCGCTAGGGTGGTTCAAACGCTTCAACCAACTAAGGTCACTGATATGAATCATACCGCCAATACCTGGTTCCAATTCAACAAATACACCGTAAGGGGTAATGTTTTTAACCAAACCTTGGTGTTTGCTTTCAACTGCATATTTGTTTTCGATGGTATCCCAAGGATCAGTTCTCATTTGCTTGATAGACAAACTCATTTTGCGGGTATCCTTATCCAAGGTAACAATCCTGGAATCATGTTCATCACCTAGTTTGAAGAATTCCTTAGCATTTACCGGCGTATTTGCCCAAGTGATTTCACTTACGTGAACCAATCCTTCTACACCTGGTTGAACTTCCAAGAAAGCACCATAATCTTCAATGTTTACAACCCTACCACGAACTACAGAACCTTCTGCAAGTCCTTCTGGCAATACATCCCAAGGATGTGGAGTTAATTGTTTCAAACCTAGGCTGATACGTTTCTTATCATCATCAAAGTCTAATACAACAACATTTACCTTTTGGTCTATCTTCAATATATCGCTAGGATGAGAGATCCTGCCCCATGAAATATCGGTGATATATAACAAACCATCCAATCCGCCCAAGTCCATGAACGCGCCAAAGTCTGTAAGGTTTTTAACAACACCTTCCAATACCTGACCTTTTTCCAGCTTGCTCATTATGTGTACACGTTGGGCTTCAATGTCGCTTTCTATCAATGCCTTGTGAGATACAACTGCATTCTTGATTGTTTCGTTAATCTTAACAACCTTAAATTCCATTGTCTTACCTACAAACTGATCGTAATCTGCAACCGGCTTAACATCAATTTGAGAACCTGGCAAGAATGTTTCCATACCAAAGATGTCTACTATCAAACCACCCTTAGTTTTGCTGGTAACATAACCACTAACCACTTCACCGGTTTTGTTAAGCTCAACAATACGTTGCCAAGCACGGTAGTTTTTAGCACTTTTACGGCTAAGGGTAAGGTTACCTTGTTTGTCTTCTTTTTCTACAACCATTACCTCTACGGTATCGCCTACCTGAAGACCTTGAACATCACGGAATTCGTTCAATGAAATCAAACCATCGCTTTTAAAGCCAATGTTTACTACAACATCTGTTTTAGTAACACCCACTACCAAGCCATTCATGATTTCACCATCCTCAATCTGTACAAAAGTGTTTTCGTACACCTTGTCGTACTTTTCTTTTTCGTCCTTGGCATAAAGGCTAACATTGCGTTTGTCTACACTCCAATCAAAATCGTCGTGCGGGGTAGCAATTTTTTCTTCTACCGGTTGGTAAGCTACTACAGGTGCGGTTGCAGCTGGTTCGTTTACAAATTCAGGCGCAGCAGTTTCTTCAACCACTTTTACTACAGGTTCATCTGCAATAACAGGTGTTTCTTTAGGTGCTGGTGCAGCCGGAACTTCTTCTGGAGCAACTGGGGCTTCTTCTTCCGGAGCAACTTCAGCCTCATCGGCTACAGCTACCACTTCAGGTGTTTCTTCAGCAACTTCTACAGTTGCAATTTCTTCCACAGGTGTGTTTGTTGTTGCAGCGCTAACTTCTTCAGACACGTTTTGTGCTGATTGGTTATCCTGGGCATCTGCATTTAGTTGTTTTACAAATAAATTCATTTTATAAAGCCCGAATTTTTTTATTTCGGG
>JANYEU010000072.1 GCA_025362915.1 Chitinophagaceae bacterium
GAATATATATTGCCCCACGAAGAATATTTATCTCCCGTTTAAAATATATATCAACCCAAATATATTTTATATCAACCCATGCAGAATATATATTGCCCCACGGAGAATATTTATCTCCCATATAAAATGTATTTCAACCAATACAATTACTCAAACAAACGATGTAAGGATAGATAAGACCATAAAAAAGTATTGGGCAACCGATTACAAATTACTAGGAGAATCTTTATTTTATTTTTTACAATTAAAATTTATTAAAATGACAAAAACTTATTTTATCCCTACCACAGACAAGGGAAAACTGGTTTGGTTGAACAACTTTAACCTAAAACTGATTGCGTACGCTACTATACTAGGTATTTTGGCACCGGCATTATTGATAGTATCCAACGACAACAAGGCATTTGCCTATATGGTGGCTTTTAAAACAGCCGTGAAAAAATTTGCAAAGGCAACCACCTTGTTTTTAAAGAAGCTGAGTACCGCCTTACCAGAAACAGCTTTGGCGGCATACCCCATTTTTCCGGGTGCGGGTGTTGTGCCTACTGCTGTGCCGGTGGGTATTTTTCCACGTATTGCCATATTGGTGAGGCAGCTAAAGGCAAACACAGACTGTACGGATGCCATGAAGGAAGATTTGGGTATTACGGGTACGGATATAGACCCTGCATTTGCCACCGCTAAACCAGATTTAACCATGATAATAACTGGGGGCTTTCCAAAAGGGAAATACAAGCGTGCGCAAACAAATGGTATTCATGTAGAAGAAAAACGTGGCACTGCAACCGCATTCGCCTATCTGTTAACCGCAAATAAACCAACTTTTATAGACACACGCCCTAATTTGGTGCCTGGTCAGGCTGAAATTCGCCAATATAGGGCTTGGTTTATTGTTAATGATGTAGTGGTGGGTGTGGTTAGCAACATCGTAACCATTTCTGTAGGATAAACAAGTAGTTATGAATGGTGAATGAAAAAGCGAGAGGCAGTGGGAAGATATAATTTCCTAACTGCCTCTTTTCTTTTGACTTTTAACTTACGACTCTGGACTCATAATTTATAATTCATATCTCATAAAACCCTATACCCGGAAGTTGGCAAGGTGAAAAATGTGTTAGGTACAGGGCTAAGGTTTACTTTGGTGGCAGAGTAAGTTACCTTATCGCCATTTGCACCCACGGCCTCATATTCCAATACCAACCCTGACAGGTTTTTAAACTGATATTCAAATTCTTTTACAGAAGGTGTGATGATAGGGGTATAAAACAGTGTATAAGTACTGCCATCTTTAAGGTGCAAAAAAGCTTTCTTGCAATCATAGCCAGCTATCTTTTTATGTATATCAGATTGCTCAATGGTTAATCCCTCAAACTTTTTATTCTCTTCTTTCCACTTGTCATTATCCAGTTTTGTAATGAATTTATTGCTTCCAAATTCTCTTAATATTGTTGCTTCTCCAGTTATCTTATCATAAATGATGGTTTGATTGAATGACGGGCTCAACAAATCGACTCTACTTTCATTTCCCTTTATATAAATTGTTTTGGTACTGGCCTTTAGTATCAGTTTTGTATCTGCGCTGGCAGTATCAGAGGCTGTAATGGTATAACTGATGGTACATTCGGCAATAATCCGCTGCTGCGCAAAAAGATTTTTTCCAAACACCATCAAACTCATTAATAAAAACATCTTTTTCATTCTTTGACTGATTAATTACCTAATAAATTCAGGCAATGCAAAATAATATATACAAACGCAATACCGTAAAAATAAGGATGCCCCACAAATAGCAGGGCATCCTTATTTCTATTATAGTTTAACGGTTATTTACCACCCGTTTTACTTTTCATACTTTCTACTTTCTTTTGTGTTTCCATCACTTGCGCATAACGTTCCTGCCATTTGCTTTTAGCTTTCGGCTTGGTACGTGTCTCTTTCATCTTTGCCAATATCTTAGCATGATCAATGATGTATGTCTGAATTACAAATTGCAACAACAGGGTAATCGTGTTCGATACTGTATAATACCATGTAAGGGCGGATGGTAATCTATTGAAGAAAAACAACATCATGAACGGAAAGATGTACGGCATGTACTTCATTGCTGGATTATCCTGCGTTGGTTGGTTGCCCATGTTGTACAATGAGATGGCAAAACTCGTTAACACTGCCGTTATGGTAAACAAACTGACATGGTCTCCAAAGCCAAAAGGAATAGAGAATGGCAACTGTGCAATTACATCATACGAAGACAAATCATGACTCCATAAAAACGATTGCCCGCGCAGGGATATGTTAGAATTGAAAAAACTATACAACGCAAAGAAGATGGGTATCTGCAATAACGCAGGTATGCAGCCACCTACGGGGTTTACGCCCGCTTCTCTAAACACTTTCATCTGATCCATGGCAAAAGCCTGTTGGTCTGTGCCATGTTTCTTTTTAAGTTCATCCAGTTCTGGTCTTAAAACCTTCATCTTGGCACCGCTTAGGTAACTACCGTACATCAATGGCGCAGTAAATAAACGGATAAACAACGTAAGCAATAAAATGGCCCATCCAAAGTTTACCACCAGTTTGGCGAAGAAGGCAAAAACGGGCATGATAACATACATATTTACCGGACGCACAAAAGAATATACATCCCTACCAAGGTTTATGATACCATCCATGCCATTATTCAATTTTTCTAGGGTATGGTAATCGTTAGGGCCATAATATAGTTGCATGGGTATGGTAGCCGATGCGGTTATAGGCACATGCATTTGCAAATTGGCTTCTATAGTAGCCAAGGTACTGGTAGTATCCTTTTCTGTGCTTCTTTCCCACTTAACGCCACCCGATGCAAAGTTATTCTTGGCAATAAGGGTAGTATTAAAGAACTGTTGCACAAAACTCATCCATTGGGCAGGCTTTTCTAGCGTATGTTCTTTGTGAGAAGAGATATAATCAAACTTATTATCCTCACTAAAACAGATATTGCTCATTTGTCTTTCGTACAAATTCGATTTTTCGTTCTGGGTGGTCGTCCAGTTCCATTGAAGGTTAAGGTTACCATTATTCAATAGCCTATCTGCACCATTCATATTGATGTTCCAGTCTATCAGATAGCTATTTGGCTTAATAATATATTGATGCGTAAGGCTTTGCCCATTTTTAGAAGCAATAGTGTAGTTTATGGTTTGGCTATTGTCCGCATTCTTAGTAATAACCGGTTTTGCAAAGTACAATTTACTTACCTCGTTAGAACTATTGTTGCCCGTATTAATCAGGTAACTGATTTTATCGGCTGCATTTGCCCCCAATACTATTGGTTTGCCATTAAAACTAGAAGTATAGTTCTTTAGTTCCACACCTTTCACACTACCGCCCTTATTGCTGAAGGTTACCTTTATCACTTCGTTCTCTACTGTGGTAAATTCCTCCACACCTAAAGCAGCCGTAGTAAAATCGCCCGCTGCACTAAGTCTATCCGCAGTATCCCTAGTTAAAAACTCCTTGTTTTGTGCGCTGGTATCCTTAAGTTTCATCTGCGCCTGCATCACCATTGCTATAGAGTCCTTATCGTGTTTTTCTTTAGCTTGGATGGCTGAGTTTTGTTGGTTGCTGAAATAGAAATAGGCAAAAAATAGGACTGCCAATAATACCATTCCAACGATTGTGTTCTTGTCCGTCTGCATATATTTTCTTAAATGAGCCGCAAATGTAGGGTTTAGTAAACAGTTGTCAGTAATCAGTAGCCAGTTATCACTAAACAGTAAACAGTTATCAGTAAAAGTTACCTTAACTCAACCCCAATACCCTTAAATTATTATAAAGTGAAAATTATTTACATCTTTACTTTTGCCCCCCAGCAATAAACTACGGTTAACGGCAGACTGTTGACTGTTTACTGATAACTTTTTACTGAATACTCATGAATAAACAAATACTTCTTACTGCGGATGGCAGCTATACGGTGGCTATTCCAGAAATGAATATCACCTACCACAATATGCACGGTGCATTGCACGAAAGTGTACATATATATATGGTATCAGGTTTTCAATATATCCTTCCTTTTATCCTTACAGAAACAATTGCTGTGTTCGAAATGGGTTTTGGCACAGGGTTGAATGCCTTGCTTACACTTCAAGAAGCAATCAGGCTACAGCGAAAGGTTTACTATTATACTACAGAACCTTTTCCGCTCACTATAGAAGAAGCACAATCATTGCAGCAGGATAAACTGTTGGATACAGGCAATTTATCCATGCAGTTGCACGAAGCTGCATGGGAAGAAGATGTTTGTCTGAATGAATATTTCATTCTGCATAAAACAAGGCAATCGTTACTGGAACTTACTTTAAAAACCCAGTTTGATATAGTCTATTTTGATGCCTTTGCCCCAACAGTGCAACCAGAATTGTGGACAGAAGCAGTATTTGCAAATCTATACCGTCATTTAAACCATAATGGCGTACTGGTAACCTATTCCAGTAAAGTAACTGTCCGAAAAGCCATGCAAGCCGTGGGTTTTGTGGTAGAAAAATTGACCGGTCCTAAAGGAAAGGCAGAGATTGTGCGGGCAATGAAGAAATGAGGGTTTGGTATTTGTCATTTATAGTCGCCTATTTTGTGTTATGTACCCTGGCAAAATTAAATGCCATTAATTACGTTATATATGAGTGGGCAGAAACTAACTTGGAAGAAAGCTTAGACTAATAATTTACGCATGATATTGAGTCAAATGTGGTTTGTAGATTCTAGATAAAAGGAATTGTGGTTGATATCATGCCAACAAATGACTCTTCCATTGGCTTTATTAACAAATTGTATCCACAAGGTTTTAGAAATGGTATAGATTATCAAATTGATAATGATTTCATAATAAAAATATTGAGTGCGCCTACTTTATCGCTACAACCTGGAGGCATATAAGGGGCGTGGTAAAAATGATGGCAGAACAAGTCATGATTTTGAAGACATTTTATGTGTTAGAAAATAGGGAAACAGTTTGGGACGAAATGAATAATGACGGAGTCCCATATTAAAGATTATTTACGCACCGAATTTTTCTTTTATTAAAGAATCCGAACTTTTTTGAGTGGGTTGGTTGCAATGTGGAAAGAGGGTCGCCACCAGCAACCTATTTTATTATGGTTGGATTAAATAAATTCATTAAATAGTCTGGTACTACTTATTCCTCATCACAAGAACTGTTTTCCATAAAATCAGGCTTTATCAAATACAAACTTCATCATCAGTTTAAGTTTGTATTTGCCAAAAGTCAGCTCTCTTTTCCTAAAAGCAGACCAGATAGGCACTTCGCTTGTCAGGTTTTGATAAATCCTGACAAGTTATGGGGTAAACCGGACAAGATATGTGCTCCGCTTGTCAGGTTTTAGTAAAAGAGAACTGACTTTATACAAAAGAGAGCTGACTTTGTCGCTTTTAGGCTAAAAATGAAAGTAAAGAGAAAAGCCATTATTAGGATTGTTTATTTTCATTATTTAAACACCGCATCATCCAAGCCTTTATTAATAATGTAGCTACTATAATTTATCTGTACCCTTCCTTTTTTGCGCTTTATCTTCTGGATCTCAGTTAGTTTTTCTTCATCATCAAACTCAAGTGCCACCCCCTTAGGCATCTTGTAATCCTTTGTATTAAAACTAAAAACAACCTTGTCGGGCAAAGCATACGCTAGGTATTTGCCATAAGTCATCTCTATTTCGAACGAGCCATTCTCCTTGGTAGTGGTAGCCGCTTTTAGTATTAAAAGGGTTGTTTCATCAATATACAACGTAGAAAGTACCACATCGCTGTTGTCGGAAGTGGGCAAAAGCTTCACCACTTTTACTTTGGTGCCGTTTACCACAGCATCGCCAGCGGCAAAGGCCGTAAACTGATTACCTTCAATTAGCGTACTCATGTTTATAGTAACACCGCCTTTCGGCAAAATAGAAATGCCACCATCACGTTTAAGCCTGAAATGATTGGGCTTCTTATAATAAACCTTTACCTTACCAACGGGGGCTTTAATAAATATTACATCTGTCTTCATGCTACCTTCGGCAACATAGTCGTTTACCTTATCCAGTTTGGCTTTTACCTTGTTGACCAATGCTGTCATATCCTGACTAAAACTTACGGATTGAAAGCCGAGGACTACTACTATTATTAAGAATCTTTTCATTTTAATCTTTTTACTTTCGACTCATCACTTTCGACTTTTGACTTAGTTTAACTTAAAATATCTTTCCTTTTAAATATTACCATTGTTGCACCAACAAAGCCAACTATATGAAATATCAATACCAAAGCGGAAGTAATAATCCTGTCGGGGCGTTGTAGGCTTCCAAGAATCACAGCATTATCTGCATTAACTTTCGGGTCAAAAAACTCTTTCCAGTTTACCATATAAGTGGTGAAAAGAAAGGGTTGTATCTTTTGGAATAAAGGAATACTCATGGT
>JANYEU010000073.1 GCA_025362915.1 Chitinophagaceae bacterium
CTGCCACAGGGTTATTGGCACAGATAAAAGCCTTGTGGGCTACTCGGGCGGAATGCAGCGGAAGAAATGGCTATTGCAGCACGAGTTTAGGTTGGTTAATGGTATACAAACGCTTTTTTGAGTTATGAATTATAAATTATGAATTATGATTTGTAGGCTATCAGAAATGTGTAACGCATTTTATTTATAATTTATCATTCATAATTCATAACTGCGCTTAGTTATTCACACTTTCCCGCTGCACCCTCCCATCATAAGAAGTAATCCACATGGTATTGTAAATAGAATCCTCCTTTCATTCAAATTGTATATTTGTTAGCATGGCTAATCTTCTCAGAAAGAAAACCTCCCCTCCTCCGCCAAGCCCCGAAGAGCTTAATCCGGATAAAGAGGTGCAGGTTACCGTAACGGAAGTTGTAAAAGACGAGCGTACCACTAAGATAGCGGGTGCGTCTAGCCTTTTATTCTCCCTATTTTTATTTATTGCGTTTACTTCCTACCTCTTTACGTGGCAGGAAGACCAAGATAAGGTGCATACGTTTGGCATTAGGATTTTTGCTACCAACGATGTGGTTATCCATAACCTTTTGGGGGTATTGGGTGCCTATATAGCGCATCTTTTTATCTACAATGGCTTTGGACTTGCCTCTTATCTGTTCTGTACCTTCTTTTTTGTGATGGGTATTAACCTATTATTTGGCAAAAAGATATTTAGCCTGATAAGAAACTTACGTTATGTAATGGTTGGACTGATAGTTTTGAGCGTTACGTTTTCTTTCTTTGCCCGTGCCAGCGATTTTAGCTGGGGAGGTGCGGTAGGCGAGATGATTACCGATTGGTTTGTGAAATGGATTGGTGATTTTGGCACAGGTGCATTATTGGTTACGTCTGTTTTCAGTTATTTTATCTGGAGGGTGAATCCAACGTTTAAATGGCCTGAATTTAAACGAAAAGAAAAGGAAATAACCCCCATCCACGAAGAAGAAGAGGAGGAAGAAGCGGAAGTTCCTTTCTTTTATCCAAGTCATAAAACAACTTTTGAGGATGAAGTGCCTCTTACCGTCAATGAAGCGGCAGCACTGGCTGAAGAAGAATTGACCATGCCTAGCAATAATAACCGATTGAAAGGTGATGGTGCTGGTATATCGGTAATAATGCCTAAACCAGCGGCGGTTAAGGAAAATCCATTGATAGAATTCAGTGTAAATGAACACATACCTGATACTATTACAGACGAAGGCGGAAAGCTTTTTATAGATAGCAGCAACACGGCACATAATGATGCGCCTGCCACAAACCAACCAATTGATGCAGACATTCCTACCGTGCATGATATTGCAAAAGCGGCAATAGCCAAGGAAGGTTTTGGAGGAATGGAGTTGGAAATAAAGCCGTCGGTAGAAGATGTAGTAGCTGCTGTACCTGAAAAGGAGGATTTGGAAGAAATGGAAGAAGAAATGATGGACGATGAGATAGAAGAGGATGATGAACCTCCATTTGTATTCAATCCACCCATCATTCCTAAGCAATCGCTCAGTACAAACTATGATACTACGCTAGACTTGAGTAATTATAAATATCCCCCACTGGATATATTGGAAACACATGGTAGTGAGAAGATAATTCATGATCCGGAAGAACTGGAAATGCATAAAAACCAGATTGTTTCTACGTTGATGAACTATGATATTGCCATTCAGCGTATTGCAGCAACGGTAGGGCCTACGGTTACACTCTATGAGATTGTTCCTGCACCGGGCGTGCGCATAAGTAGGATTAAAAACCTGGAAGACGATATTGCTTTGAGTCTTGCAGCATTGGGCATACGTATCATAGCACCCATTCCGGGTAAGGGTACCATTGGTATTGAAGTACCCAATATTAAAAAGACGGTGGTAAGTATGAAGACCTTGTTAATGTCGGATAAATTCATTAACAGTCCCTTCTCCTTGCCTATTGCTATTGGAAAACGAATAGACAATGAGAACTTTATTGTGGATCTTGCCACCATGCCCCACTTGTTGATGGCGGGTGCTACCGGGCAGGGTAAATCTGTTGGTATCAATACATTATTGGTTTCGTTGCTGTACAAAAAGCACCCTTCGCAATTAAAGTTTGTATTGGTGGATCCTAAAAAGGTGGAGTTGAGCTTGTATCGTGTAATAGAAAAGCACTTTTTGGCAAAACTTCCAGGGGAAGAGGAAAGTATCATTACCGATACGAAGAAGGTGGTTCATACCCTCAATGCCCTTTGTATTGAAATGGATAACCGCTACGATTTATTGAAAGAAGCTGGCTGCCGTAACATAAAAGAATACAACGAAAAGTTTATCAATAGGCGATTGAACCCACAAAAAGGGCATCAGTTCCTTCCTTTTATTGTGCTTGTTGTGGATGAGTTTGCAGATTTAATCATGACTGCTGGTAAGGAAGTTGAAATGCCTATAGCCCGTTTGGCTCAGTTGGCACGTGCCATTGGTATTCACCTTATCATTGCCACACAGCGCCCTTCGGTGAACATTATTACCGGCACCATTAAGGCAAACTTCCCTGCACGTATTGCCTTTAAGGTTTCTTCCAAGATAGATAGCCGTACCATTCTTGATGCAGGCGGTGCAGAGCAATTGATTGGTAAAGGGGATATGCTTATCAGCTATAATGGCGAGATTACCCGTTTGCAATGTGCTTTTGTTGATACGCCAGAAGTGGAAAGGGTGTGTGAGTTTATTGGTAATCAACTGGGATACCCAGATGCGTTCCTATTACCTGAATATGTTGATGAAAAAGAAATGGAAAGCAAGGATTTTGACGATGGTAACAAAGACCCGTTGTTTGCTGATGCAGCAAGGCTGATAGTGCAGAACCAAATGGGTAGTACATCGCTGATACAACGTAGAATGAAGCTGGGTTACAACCGTGCTGGCCGTTTGATGGATCAACTGGAAAGCGCAGGCATTGTAGGAGCCAATCTTGGTAGCAAAGCCCGCGAAGTACTCTTTAAAAGCGAAACAGAACTAGAAGAATATCTGGATAATTTAAACTTATAAGTTTTAATTTAAAAGTCGATAATCGAAAGTTGTAAGAATAAAAAGGAACAATTACCACTACTTAACCGTAGTGATGATTGTTCCTTTTGTATTGATAGGAATAGCCGTACCCATTGCCTCTGCCGTTCCTTTCATTTCTACAGTCTGGTTGATGTTGGTAAGTATTCCACCCTCTTTATCATAAGATAATACTGATGTACGGGTGCCAGTTAGGTTTTGTGATACATCCATGTTCATCATTTTAGTAGTTCCCTTACTTGATTGAGATGTGTTTGCCGTAACTTCTATTGCTGCTGTTGTAGCTTTCGTGATGGTATAGATGGATACAGACTTTTGTTTTCCATCCGTGCTTTTATCTTCGGCAGTCCACTTAAAGCCTTCGCTTTTATCTTTAAAGTTAGAGGATACTAACAATTCCCCCACTATTTCAGGAAGGTTTATCTCTAATCCACTGGCGGTTACTGCATCATTACCACTATTTGTGCCTGACACTATATTGCCATTTACCAAAACAAACTCTTTAGACTTATTTAAATCTTTCAAAAACGAAGCTGCCATTGGATTGCTCGCAGCAGCAGAATCATTTGAATCAAATTTTTCATCTTGCCCCATCATACTTAAAGAAGCCGCAATATGCTTTGTGGTAGCGGTAACAATGATGGTACTGTCTTTTACACTCTTTATTTCTATTACAACATCAGCGTTACTACTGATGACAGTTTGCATATCCATCCCCATCATTTTGCTGGAGTTATTAAAATTTTGTGCTTGTGTAATCTGGAATTTAGCCCCTTCAATCACTTTTTTAGTTTGTGCATTAAGTACTGATGTAAATAAGATAAGACCTAGAGAAACAACTTTTAAATTCATGCTACTATTTATTATTTTCGACAAAACTAATTTAATTGATTAAAGCATCCAAACTACCATCCTCCGCTTGCGCCACCACCTCCACTACTGCCGCCCCCAAATCCACCAAAACCTCCGCCGCCATCTCCTCCACCAGAGCTTCCTCCATCCCTGTCATCACCTCCAAAACCACCGGCTCCAAATAAAAGAGGTGCAGCCAACCATAACCCTCCACCTCCTCCATTACCACCCCCACCGCGCCGACTGATGGCTAATACTATAAAAACAATAATAATCATAAAGATAAAAATAGATGTACCGCCAACACCGTTGTTGGCAGTTCCACTTTGCTTTTGTATCTTATATTCTCCAGCTGCCGCCTTGGATAGGTTATCAGTCGCCTCATTAATCCCTTTAAAATAATCACTCTTTTTAAAGTTGGGAACAATAAAATTTTCAATGATATCTTTTGCCGTTACATCAGGTATTGCACCTTCCAAGCCATATCCAACCTCTATCTTTACCTTCCTGTCATTGATAGAGACAAGCAATAAGACTCCATTATTATTTTTCTTATCTCCAATTCCCCAACTTCTAAAAGTAGCCACTGCAACATCCTCAATAGGCTGGTCATTTAGTGAGGGAACAGTCAATACAACTATTTGATTAGAAGTACTATCGTTTAATGCATCCAATTTACTTTCAAGTATATTTTGCTCTTCTGGCGATAATACATGGGCATTGTCTACCACTAACCTTGGGGAATTAGGCTTAGGAATGGCTTGCTGTGCATTAGCAGCCCAAGAGTAAACAAACAATATTACCAGTACTATAAAAAATCTTTTCATTAATGATAAGAGTTTAAGGGGAATGTTTTTACTTCCACTACAGTTAGTATAAAATGGACTATCTAATTACCAAATACAATATCATCTGGCAATTCGTTTTCATCGGTTTGGGCATCATAAGGGAAGTGTTGTTTTAGGGCATTGCCTACTTCACCTACAACAGTTGCAATACCTTCGGCGTAGTCGTTTTTATTAAAGTGATGAATAATCTTCTCTACCTGATTATCCCAAAATCCTTTTCCAACCTGTTGATAAATACCTTCATCGCCATACACTGCCAATTTTCTCGTTTTCATGGCCACATATATCAGCACACCATTGCGCATATCGGTTTTATACATCTCCAGATTATCAAAAACTTCGATAGCCCGATGAAGGGAATCCGTATGCGCGCACTCGCTTTCTATATAAACCCTTATCTCGCCACTGGTTTGGAGTTCTGCCTTTTTAATGGCAGTAACTATTTGTTCCTTATCCTGTGGGGAAAATAAATCTATCGCCTTCTTTTTAAACCAATGTAACATTTTATAGTTTTTACTTAATGTTGAATTGAATGTTTGGCGCATTCTCAGAGCCTTGATCTGCCTGATAATAAGCCTTCTCGTTAAAATGGAAAATACCCGCATAAATGTTATTAGGGAAGTGCCTTACTTGTAGGTTATATCCTTCCACACTGGCGTTATAATCCTTACGTGCAATATTTATCCTGTTTTCAGTTCCTTCAATCTGTGCCTGAAAATCCTGAAAAGACTTTGTTGTTTTTAAATCCGGGTAAGCTTCTGCAACAGCCATCAATCTGCCAAAAGAACTTTGCAATTGCCCCTGTGCTGCCTGATACTTTTGTAACGTAGCAGGGTCGTTGATATCCACTTTTACTTGTGTGGCACTTGCCCTCGCTGCCATAACGTCCCTTAATGTAGATTTCTCAAAGTTTGCAGATCCTTCTATTGTCTTGATAACGCTATTGTATAAATCTGTACGGCGTTGATAGTTGGTTTCCACATCACTCCAAGCTTTCTTTACGTCCTGATCTCCAGAAACCAGTCCATTGTAACTATTACAACCGCTGAATCCAAGTAATAATACCAATGCACCAATTACAATAAGCGTTATGTTTTTCGTACTCATCATTTTTTAATTTTATTTAAACCTCTATAAGCAAAGCTAGTACCTAAAAGATTTTACGACGGAATGGCAGAGGATTGGCAGGCTAAAATCAGTAGAATGATACGATAAGTATAACGGTTAAGTATCTTTTTATTCAAAAAGTGAAGTCTTACGCCTTGCTTGTAACGTCTCACGCCGACCTTGTGAAGCGTGACGCGTTGCTCGTGAAGCGTGACGCGTTGCTCGTAACGTCTCACGGGTTGCTTGTAACGTCTCACGCCGACCTTGTGAAGCGTGACGCGTTGCTCGTGAAGCGTGACGCGTTGCTTGTTTCGCTTCACAAGCTCGGCGTGAGACGTGACAAGGTCGGCGTGAGACGAGACAAGCAAGCCAAAAATATAGCAGCCAACACTAACACTACTTTGCAAGGACAAATAGGGGGCAACAAAAAAGGTTGCCTCTTATCGAAGCAACCTTTTTAATTTATTGTTTATATATCTTAATGAGAAGAAGTCAAACCAGCCAATAGATATTCTTTGTTCAATCTTGCAATGTTCACCAAAGAAATTTCCTTAGGGCAAGTGGCCTCACAAGCACCAGTGTTGGTACAGGCACCAAATCCTTCCTTATCCATCTGGGCAACCATATCTATTACACGACTTTGACGCTCAGGCTCACCTTGCGGCAACAAAGCCAAATGAGATACCTTAGCACTCAAGAATAACATCGCACTACTGTTTTTACAAGCAGCCACACAAGCGCCACAACCAATACACATTGCCGCAGCAAAAGAAGCATCTGCATCGTTCTTATTGATAGGGAGTGAGTTGCCATCCACTGCATTACCCGTATTTACACTTACATAACCACCCGCTTGGATGATACGGTCAAAAGCAGTTCTGTCAACGACTAAGTCTTTCAATACAGGAAAAGCTTGTGCTCTCCAAGGCTCTACAGTGATGGTATCGCCATCGTTGAAAGCCCTCATGTGCAACTGGCAAGTGGTGTTTGCTTGCCAAGGGCCATGTGGTTTACCATCAATATACATAGAACACATGCCACAGATACCTTCACGGCAATCATGATCGAAGGCAATAGGTTCTTTGTCTTCGTGTATCAACTGTTCGTTCAATACATCAAACATTTCTAGGAAAGACATCTCTTGGGAAATATCATTTACCTTGTATGTTGCAAATTCACCTGTGGCAGCTGTATTCTGCTGACGCCAAACTTTTAGTGTAAGATTTATGCCTTTGTGTTCCATATACTATATGTTTATTTCAAGTAAAATATTTTTTGTCTCTAAATTCCCGTTTAACTTCCTTTTTAAATTCAAGTACTTCCTATCTCTTATGTCAGGCGAATAAACTTTTGTCGAAATTATTTTTGCCTTTACCAAATAATCTATCAATCCAATTTTAAGAATTTCTAGAGTTGAATTTAATTGCGACACCGCTTTCAGTATATCAGAACCCTTGCATTCAATTAGGTAAGCAACCTTTTCATTCTTTAATCGAAATAGATAATCACATTTTTCATCCCTATTATATCCTACCAATAAGCAATCATCAACAATAAATTTATCAACGACCGTTTTATTGTTATTTTTCAAAACAAATTCTGTTTTCTTACCCTTCGCAGTAAATACAGAATTACTGGAGTCAAGCTGACATTTGCGACAAATACAAATATGATTTTGTAAGCTATCCATTCGAAACAGTTTCATTTTCCGTACCCAACTCTATATCTAGCAATGCATCAAAACTTTCATTTATCGTTCTCGATACTTCATCAATCTTGTCAGCTTCAATCAACCCTTCTTCAGCTACTATATTTTCACAAGTACCGTCGCCTAAAAGTCTATAAACACTTACCTCCTTTGGATTCAACCAATACTTTTCTTCTATAATTTCATTTACTTTTTCTTTATGCGTCTGCCCCGTTTGGTAAGCGTATATTAAGTTATTCAACGAAGTAAGTACATACGGGCTATGCGTTGTCAACAACATAGTATTCCCATAATTCATTGTCTTATCCACCAAATACTGCATCAACTCTTTTTGTGCAGAAGGAAACAGATTCAACTCCGGTTCTTCTATTATAAAAGTCTTTGCTTTCTTCCTTATTGAAATATAATATTTCATTAAAAGAACTACAGGTATGGTTGATTGGTAGCCACTTGCAGCATTATATAAGCTATAGAAAGTATCTTCATTTACCTTTCTGATATAACCACGACCATCAACATTCTTATAAACAAGCCCTAATGGTTCAATCAAAGTATCCTCCTTAAATAATCTTGCTACCTGATCTAAGTTTGCAAATTGATTATATAAAGCATCAGAAAGATTTTGAATACTATTTTTACCTAATGAAAATATTGACTGAAGGCCTCTTTCTGTAAATACATAATAAGGGTTGTCCATTACCTCAGAAACATCATTCTGAAAGAAACTGTAAGGAATTGTCCAACCTATATTCCTTGTTGTTAATTTGCCATCAGGGAATGTAGGAGGTTTAATTCTAATTAATTCATTTAACAGCCCTTTAAACTCATCAGATATAGGTTCAAGTTTTGTATCTAGATATAAATACTCTTCCTTTTCAATTTCACCATTAAAGTCACTTTCTCGCTTATATTGATTACATTGAACTGTAAAAGTATAATGCTTAGAATTGTATTGAATAAAAGTATCCTTAGTAGTACTCTCGTTTAATCCCCAAGAAACCAACCCTTCTGAGAAATTATTTTCCTGATAAGAATTAACACCTTGTACTTCTGGCGAAATTATATACGAAAAATACCTACATACTGCCAATACCTTCGCCACCGTACTCTTTCCAGTCCCTTGTTCGCCTATAAACACATTAAATCTGCTGAGTTCTAACTCAGCAGATTTAATGGGACCGAAATTTCGTATGATTAATTTTTCCTTCAAAGAACTTTTCTTTATGAAAAGATGAAACTATTTATAATTCCTCTGACTTGGTTTAATCACATCATAAACCAAAGGTTCTTTATTCAAGTTCCAGTTGCTTTCGCCTGCATATTCCCAAGCCGATACGTGCATAAAGCCAGCATCATCTCGCATTGCTTCTCCTTCTGGAGTTTGGTATTCTTCACGGAAGTGACCGCCACAGCTTTCTTTTCTTTCCAATGCATCCTTACACATCAACTCGCCTAGTTCAATAAAGTCGGCCACACGGTTAGCCTTATCTAATTCAGGATTCATTTCAGCAATGCCTCCAGGTATTTTCACATCGCTCCAGAATTCCTTCTTCAACGCTTGTATTTCAGCAATTGCCTCTGTCAATCCTTGTGCATTACGAGCCATTCCACATTTGTCCCACATAATCTTACCCAAACGCTTATGGAAGCTTTCAACGCTTTGTTTACCGTTGATGTTTTTTAAGGTATTGATCCTGTCGCTTACTGCCTTTTCAGCTTCAACGAAAGAAGGGTGATCGGTAGAAACGGGCTTATTGTAAATCTCATCCGCCAAATAGTTACCTATTGTATAAGGAATAACAAAGTATCCATCAGCCAAACCTTGCATCAAAGCACTTGCTCCAAGTCTGTTAGCACCGTGGTCGCTAAAGTTAGCTTCGCCCAATGCGTATAAGCCTTTCACGTTTGTCATCAATTCATAATCTACCCAAAGTCCACCCATTGTATAGTGAACGGCAGGATAAATTCTCATTGCCATTTCGTAAGGATTTTCGCCAGTAATTTTTTCGTACATATCAAATAAATTACCATAC
>JANYEU010000139.1 GCA_025362915.1 Chitinophagaceae bacterium
TGTAAGGTATGCTGCATCCTAAACCGTGGATGAAAAAGGTGTATGGTAACAGAGTCGGTTACTATAGAATCTTTTGTGCCCAAATCGTATTCATGCCTATATAATAAGTTGGTTTCCTTATAGATATTCCCAGTATTTACAGTTGTGTTGAAAGGACTTGGGCTTAATAGTGCGAAAGCACCCAAGCGTGTAGCTAACTGATAAGGATTGTTGAGAGCCCCCTTCAATGTATCCAACGATTCCCTCGAAACCAGACCACCGTTTTCGGAGCTAGCGTGTTTGTTAGTTAATAAAATAAACAAACCTTCATAACGTTTATTGGGTGATTGGTAGTGTGTGGTAAACCTAAAGTTATTGTGGCTACTATTCTGTGTTCGGAAACTTCCGGGGGAGTTGATGAACTTATATTCTATGGAGAAATTAAAGTTCGATTTTCTGTTTTGTGTATGTAATATATCTATGGTTTGCTCGCTATTGCTACCAAGTAAATAACCAAGTTCTGTATAAGGTCTTGTTGTTTGGAAAAACTTGGTATTCTCCACCGTATAATTATAGATGTCGTATTGGTGAAAGCCAGCATCCCAACCCGCTTTTAGTATCGGATTAAACAATAAGGACCTTGCTGCCGTGCCATAATTACCCAAATGATCATAAGTATAAGAAACAGAGAAGCGTTTGTCAAAATCGTTGATCGAAGAATCGATGGTGCGGGTGCGGGTAGAATCGTAATATCTGTAAAAGATGGTGATAGAATCAGCGTATCTGTCCCTATGTTGCAAAGAGTCTTTTCTGCCGCCTTGTTGTGGTTGTGTTGAATTGCCGGTATTGGATTGTGAATAATTATTTGCTCTGGAGGATAGTTCATTAAATTGGGAATGTGCTATTGAATGAACGAATACCAGTAATAGGGTGATGCACAATAACCTGTAATTTCTCTCCAATAGCCTAATTGTCATAATTGCTGCAAAGTAAGTAGATATTGAGTTATGAGCTATGAATGATGAGTTATTAAAGCGAGTATGGCAAATTGTTAAATTAATATCTTTTCCAAACACCCCTATTTCATCATTCATATTTGTAAGTAATAATCCTGTCTTTTCCAATCATTAGTATATCAATTATTTGTGCATTCTTTAATGTAGGGGAGGGGATTCCATCGGCGATGGTAAGTGTGGTGTTGGTAATTACCCGTGCTTCGTCCCACAAGCTATCATCTATAAATGCCTGTAGGGTTTTGCTTCCGCCTTCTACCAATATGCTCTGAATATGCTGTTCAAAACAGGCATCCATTATTTGTGGAAGCAATTCTTTTCTGCTATTCAACTGATAGAACTGTAGGTTTTCTTCTTCCTTGTTTTTTAGGTGATTGAAAAGGATGGTCGGAAGGCTCTTATCAAAAACTTTCAAGGTGTTGGGCAATTGTAATTCCTTATCAATTACCAATCTTACAGGTTGTTTACCAGTCCAGAGTCTGTTAGATAGGGACGGATTATCTGATATTGCCGTATTGGTGCCCACCAATATGCCAGCTTCCTCGCTGCGCCATTTATGCACCAATCTGTTGGTTGTTTCGCTGCTTATCATCAAACGCATGGCGGTGTTATTTCCTATAAAATGATTGGCTGTTTCTGCCCATTTCAAAATGATATAAGGGCGCTGTTTTGTATGAAAAGTAAAGAATCTTTTATTTATTTCCTTGCATTCAGCTTCCAATATGCCTATCGTTACATCTATTCCTGCTTGTTGCAGTTTCTCTATTCCTTTGCCGTCAACCTCCTTAAAAGGATCGCGGCAACCAACCACCACATCAGGTATTTCATGCTGGATGATTAGGTCAGCACAAGGAGGGGTCTTGCCAAAATGTGCGCATGGCTCCAGGCTTACATATATGGTCGATTGATTGATGAGGTGTTTATCTGCCTCTTGTACACTATTTATACAGTTTACTTCCGCATGGGCTTGCCCATGTTGTTCATGATACCCTTCGCCAATAATTCTATCATTATGTACCAGCACACTACCCACCATTGGGTTTGGTGCTAACGCACCCACTCCCCACTGGGCAAGCTGCAAGCAGCGTTGCATATAATGTTCGTGCGGTGATGATGGAGTAGCCATAACTATATTTGTATAAGCTCGCAAACTTAGGGCTTATGTGAAAAAGAGGAGGGGTTTCTATTTGATGTGTTTATTCCTCTCACACCATTACCAAACTACAAAATCCTAACCATAATGGTTAATAGCAGTAAGCACATGAAATGGGGGGCATTAGCCAGTATTATTGGTTAATTTTCAACTTAATTACATTGCCCTCACACCACCAAATACCCTGCTCTTATTGCTTTTACAATAAGGTCGGTACGGCTGATGGCGAAAAACTTGTCAAAAAGACCCACACGGTATTGCTCCATTTAGCTTTTGGTCATTTTAAAACTATTGGCAATTACCTTATAAGGTTCGCTACTGCTTATATATCGCTATGATTAATTCATCTCTTTTCCAAAGTTTTTGCCCTGCTTTCATAGTAAAGAATAATTTTTAAAATCTAAATCAAATTGCATCACGAACTCAAATATACACTTTTTGTCGTAACATCTGTGAATCTCTGTTTTATTCAGGGTATGAGAAAGGTCTAAGATGATTTCAGTTCTTGCTCCGCACTTTTTACAAGTGGTGGGTTGGTCTGAATAAATAAAGACGTTATTAAAGTCTATCATTCTGATTAGATTAAAAATTAATAGAAAGTACTGACTGTAAAAATCCTAAACGTGTCTTAAAGTACATTGGCTTATAAGTCACGTTGGATAACTTTATTACAACTTATCAATAGGTAATCGCACGTTTATCTTATTTAGATACCTCCCCTTATCTCCCTACCAACTACTCAAATACCTTCTTGTTCTTCACGGCACATTCCCACACCATTACAACCTTGTAGCCCATATTGGTAAGTGTTTGTTATTTGATGGAATCATTGTTTTGGTTGCAGATTATCTTTTCGGTCCACCATTTGGTGCAGGTTTTGGGCTTCTTGAAGTGTTCGCAGTTATGGTACCCATGCCAAAAGCATCCGTAAACAAAGATGGTGGTGTTATATTTGGGTAGTACAATATCGGAGGGTGCCGGGTCATTTTTTGTTGTGCAGGCGGTATCAGAAACCATTGGCAAAAAGAAACTTTCGCACCAAAAGTTCGGGCTTGGCATCCTTCCCTTTGATGCGGTTCATGATGTAGCTTCTCTTTTCCTTGCTCAACACACCTGGTATAGACACAAAAATAAAATATTTTTAGTAGCAATTAATTGCTTTTAATTTCTTTTCTCTTCTCTTACCCTTCTACATCATTTACCACTTTTAGTGATACCCTACCTAGTCCAAGCCCCATATCGATGAGTATTTATATAATAAATTTCCTTTGCTTCCACCGGTAGGCTAAGTGTTTCTGTATTAGTTTTTAATCTAGTTGCATATAAAGTAATAAGCTTACTTCTCAATCTTCTTACTGATTGCCAACTTGCAGAAGTGTACATAAAAAGAAGAGGACTGAAAATGAATTCAGCCCTCTTCGGTAAAAGTTATTATGAATGTATATTATTGAACTGCAATTGTTTTTGTAACCCTTGTAGAACCATTGGTTAGCTCTAATTGGTATGTACCAGCTTTAAGAGAACTCGGCAATGTCAATGCTTGCGCTAATGAAGCGTTAATTACATTGATAGGAGTAGATGATATTTTTTGACCAGTAACTGTATAGATGTTAACAGTGTAAGAACCAGCAGAAATACCATCCAATTGAATGTTTACTTTAAGACCAGTAACCGGATTAGGGAATATGGTAATGCCATTTTTAGGTTGACTAATAACTTTTACAACAGAACTGTAAGCATAAACACCAGATTTGTCGATAGATTTAACTCTGTAGTAGCTGATGCCTGTAGAAGAAGTACGATCTGTGTAAGAATAGTTTTTGCTGTTTGTAGCAGCGATAGTTCCTATTTCTCTGAAAGGATTACCGTTGGTAGATTTTTCGATAGAATAGTTAGAAACGTTTGTTTCAACACCTGCAGACCAGTTAATAACCGATTGGCTATTGATTAGGCTAGCGTTAATGCTACCAATTTTAACTGAAAGAGGCGTAGGGTTTGCATAGATAGTAATGCCCTCAAAGCCCAAAAGTTTACCAGTTGTAGCAGTTTTAGAATTATTGAAAGGCAACATTCTTAAGCTAAAGGTTTGTCCGGTTGTTAGCAAAACAGTATTAGGAAGTTCATGAACAAAAGTTTGCATGGTGTCTTTCATTAATTTCTGGGCAGTTCCTAAAACCAACAGGTTTGAAGTAGCCCAACCATCGGTTGAGTAATAAAAATCAGCAGTTACAGCACCACCACCAGAACTTACCATTGATGCTTTTATACTAGTAATGTATAATGGTGAATTAACTTTTACATTAAACTGAATGTATCTATCAGGAATACCAGCTAATGTTGTACTTCCCTCCCAAGATCCAGCAGATGCTGCAACTGTCACACCATTATTATCAGTTGCACCATATTCTTTCATAGAATAAACAGCATTACTGTAAGGAGAGGTTGCAATTTTAGGTTTTAGCGACTTAGCAAAGCCCATTTTTGCCAATGTCAAAGAGTCAGCAGTTAATCCAGAAGTAGTAAACGCGGCAGAATCAAAG
This sequence comes from Chitinophagaceae bacterium, assembly GCA_025362915.1. Classification (GTDB taxonomy): domain Bacteria; phylum Bacteroidota; class Bacteroidia; order Chitinophagales; family Chitinophagaceae; genus Parasediminibacterium. The sequence continues at coordinate 4,686 of JANYEU010000139.1, forward strand.
GCATGAGCCGGTAATCCTGCTGGGGGTTTAGTCGTATTTGTCCAGACAGCAGAATCAGATTGGGCAAATAATTTTGCACTAACAAACAATATTGTTAGAACAGCAAACAAACGAAGAGTAGAGACACATTTCATAATAGCTTTTTTATTAATGAATAATTTTATTTAAATGCAAATGTATTTCCATGCAAAATAACTTCCATTCTGCCGCATCCTGCTAATAGGATGCCTTTTTAAATTTAAATTGGTTGGGCTATGTATTTTAAGTCCATTTAATGGATTGATAGCTAATTTTGCAATCAGAATTTTTACAGTTATTAGATTTTAATAATAAATTATTGATTTGTGTTGATAATTTTCAAATTGACCTTATTTAATAGAGCCTAATGAGAAGTATTACTTATTGAGCGTTATTGATATTTTGGGTTTAAGTCTACAAGCATTAATATTAAATAAAATAGGTATAATACTTGCTAAAAAAATTTGATTGTGCTTTCACATTTTCTTAGCATATATTAAAAAAAGGTTAAATAGTGTGTTCTACTTATGTTAGATTTACTTATCTTGCCCGAAAATCATTCAGCTTATGAATAATAACAATACATATCTTCTTAAAATATCTCTTTTATGCAGCGATTTCGCTGTTATAAATTTTTCATATTTTGTTGCTTTTATAATCTCTGCATGGAGTGGGTATTTAAACCCCGCTTTTTTTATAATATCTACAATTTTTTTCAATGCCAGTTGGCTGATAGCAAGTTTTATTACTTATTTATACCACTATAAAACCATGCGTTCGCTTGAAAATATATTGAGGGCAACAATTCAGACATCTATATTGCATTTAATATTTTTCTCATCGTTTATTGTATTCTTTTTTGGCAATCATGCCCACTTTAATGTACTCTTATCATCTACGGTTTTAACAGTATTTCTTATTTCACTTAGTAGAATTTATACAACTTACATCACTGAATTTATTGCTAAAAAATCACATCTAAACAAAAGGATTGCCATATTTGGGCATAATGAGGTTGGTATTCAATTGGCCAATTACTTCATTGATAATACTTCTTTATATTCTTTTCAAGGTTTTTTGGATGTAACTCCTCTTGTAAAGGCCGAAAGTGCAGGTAATGTAGTTAGTTCATTAAGTGATTGTGTTGAGTACGCACTTGATAATAATATAAGCGAAATATATTCTACAGTCCTTCCGGAACAGAACAATGAAATAGAAGCACTAATAGAAAGTGCAGAGAAGAACTGTGTAAGGGTGAAATTTATTACTCCTTCAAACAGCTTTGCCTCGCATTTTTATCAGTTAGAATATTTTGACAATATCCCTGTAGTAAGTCATAGACCAGAACCGTTACATGATTTGAAAAATCGGTTAAAGAAGCGCATATTCGATATTAGCTTCAGCCTCATTGCCATTACACTTGTCTTGTGGTGGTTGATTCCATTGATTGGGTTACTTATAAAAATAAATTCTAGAGGACCGGTTTTCTTTAAACAATTAAGGAGTGGTAGGGATAATGAACCCTTTTGGTGCTTCAAGTTTAGGAGTATGAGTGTTAATAAGGATAGCCATTTAGTTCAGGCTACAAAAAATGACAGGAGGATTACATCTGTAGGCAGGATATTACGTAAGACAAGTTTAGATGAATTCCCTCAATTTTTCAATGTATTAATTGGAAATATGAGTATTGTAGGGCCAAGACCACACATGCTAAAGCATACTGAAGAATATAGCCTATTAGTAGATAAATTTATGTTGCGTCAATTTATGAAGCCAGGTATAACAGGATGGGCTCAAGTGAGTGGATTTAGGGGTGAAACAACAGAAACAATCATGATGGAAAAAAGAATTGAACATGATATTTGGTATATGGAAAATTGGTCTTTAATGCTTGATATTAAAATAATCCTGATGACAATTATAAATATCTTTAAAGGCGAACCTGCGGCTTATTAGAAAGATATTCTTTCTCTCATGCTAGCTCCTCTCCGTTAGAGGAAAGGTAAAGGCCATACCAATCTTCACGTGTAAGGTGTATATTGGTAGCATCTTTTGCTTGAATGAGTCTATCTATTTTAGTACTACCCATGATAGGAATAATTCCTGCGGGATGCGCTAATAAAAATGCAATAAGTATTTGGTTGATGCCAGTATTGTATTTTCTGGCAAGGCCTGAAGCTACTGAAATAATACTTCTAAAACTAGGATGACCTTCGTCTGTTAGTATCCCTCCACCTAAAGAAGCCCAAGCCATAGGAATTATTTGATGTTCTAGACAATTATCCAAATAACCATTTATAAAAGGGATAAGCTGAATTATCGATATCTCTAACTGATTATATTCTATTGTTGTATATTTTCTCAGTGCATTTGTTTGTTGGGGCATGAAGTTAGAAACACCAAACTGTAATATTTTTCCAGCTTCTTTTAGTTGCGCTATAGCTTCAGCAACTTCGTATGGGTTTAATAAAGAATCAGGTCTGTGAATTAATAGGACATCAATATAATCTGTGCCAAAATTTTCTAAAGACTTATTTACCGATGCTATTATATGTGCAGCAGAGGTATTGTACGATTTTATCCTAAACTCAGGTTTATTAATATTTGGCAACTGGATACCACATTTAGTTATTAGTTGTATTTCTTGCCGCAAAGAAGGAGTTTCTTTTAATGCAGCACCAAATTCTGCTTCAGTGGTATAATCACCATAAATATCTGCATGGTCAAAGCTGGTGATGCCGCTTTCTAAGCAAAGCTCTATCATTGCCCTGTAATCGGCAACGTCGAAACATGCGCCCCATACACCCCAACGCATACATCCTGCAATAGGTGAACTGAGTTTGTTGGATGATAACATAAACCTGAATTTATTGTGTTATACGGAAGGCTCCTGCTGGCTTAAACAATGCCAACTACCTAGTCCCCAAATTATATCTGTACTATCTATGCCTACCACTTTTCTATCAGGAAAGCAAGCTGTTAAAATTGACAATGCCTTGTCGTCATTTTTGTCACGGTAGGTTGGTACTGCTACTACTTCATTGGCAATATAGAAATTGGCATAAGAAGCAGGTAACCGCTGACCTTCATATTCTACAGGAGAAGGCATTGGCAACTCAACGATATTTAGCTGCTTACCATTTAATAGACGCATTGAATGTAATGAATCCAGATTTTCTTTAAGCAAATGATAGTTTTCATCGCTTGCATTTTCTTCTATAACAGTTATCACTGTATCCTCATTTACAAAGCGGGTAATATCATCAATATGTCCATCTGTATCATCGCCTACAATGCCATCCCTCAGCCAAAGTATTTGTTCGGCAGCATAGTAATTGTATAAATATTCCTCTATTTCACCTTGCGATAAATGTGGATTTCTATTTTTATTCAACAAACAAGCGGTAGTAGTCAGTATGGTGCCTTTTCCATTAAAATCTACTGATCCTCCTTCCATAACAATACCGGGATGATAGACTGGAATGTTGTATGCCTCACCAATCAAAGATGGGATAACATCATCAAGATTGTAAGGAGGGTATTTGTTGCCCCAAGCATTATAACCCCAATCTACTATTACTTTTTTATCTGCGGCAGATGGGTTTATCAAGAAAGCTGGCCCATGATCCCTGCACCATGCATCGTTTGTAGGGTGAAAAAAGAATTTTATTTTAGATAAATCCACACCAGCCTCTTCTAAATGACTGGTAGCAAATGCTCGCATTTTTTTATCAAGTACATTAATACATACATTTTCCCCGGCACTTACTTCTTTAATAAATTGAGCATAAGGTTTATATATTGTCTCAATTTTACCCGGCCAACTTTCTTCTTTGTGTGGCCAACTCAGCCATGTGGCAGTATGGTGATGCCATTCGGCAGGAAAAAAATAACCTAATTCTTTGGGCGTTGCTACATTCATTCAATTATTCTTTTAGCATTAGGCTTTTTTAAGCTCCAATGCTTAATACAAAATCTAATTTTCTTCGTCTATAAAACGCTTTGTAATAGGAGAGTAACTATCTATACGCCTATCTCTTAGAAAAGGCCAATGCGTTCTATATCTCTCAGACTTTTCCATATCAATTTCCGTTACAACAGTTTCTTCTTCGTCATGAGATGCTTTATAGAGCAAGGTGCCAAAAGGATTGGAAATAAAGGAACCGCCCCAGAATTTCATGTCCCCTTCGTAACCAACACGGTTTACAGAAACAACGGGAACGCCATTTGCCACCGAATGCGAGCGTTGTATGGTTTGCCAAGCGTTGTATTGCTCAGTGTTTGTAGCTTCATCCTGATGGGTAGCCCAGCCAATTGCAGTGGGGTAAAATAATATCTCCGCACCCATCAGTGCCGTTATGCGTGCCGCTTCCGGATACCACTGATCCCAGCAAATCAATACCCCGATAGTAGCAAACTTTGTTTTAAAAACCTTATAGCCCAAATCGCCTGGAGTGAAATAGAATTTTTCATAATAGCCTGGGTCATCGGGAATGTGCATTTTACGATACTTACCCAAGTAGGTTCCGTCTGCATCCAATACTGCAGTTGTGTTATGATAAAGTCCTTGCGCCCTTTTCTCAAACAGGGAAGCAATAATTACCACATTATATTCTTTAGCTATGATAGATAAGGTATCAGTGGTATTACCTGGAATAGCTTCGCCTAATTTAAAGTTGTCATGATCTTCTATATCACAAAAATATAAGGAAGAAAATAACTCCTGAAGGCAGACTATTTGTGCCCCTTTGGCAGCGGCTTCCTTTATCTTAATAATAGTTTTTTGGATGTTCTCTGTTGTGGAGTTGCTGCAACTCATCTGAATGGTACCAATTTTTACAATCGACATTCTTAATTCAATTTAATAATCCGGGTAATTTGACAAAAAAAAGTCCTGTACAATATTGCTATTGGTACAGAACTTTTCACAGTATGAGAAAACTTGATTAATATCTGCTTCCGCCACCGCCGCCGCTTCTATCACCACCACCGCCGCCGCCACGGTATCCACCGCCACCGCTTCTATCACCGCCACCGCCATATCCGCCGCCGCCGCTTCTATCACCACCACCGCCGCCGCCACGGTATCCACCGCCGCCGCTGTTTCTATCGCCACCACCACGGTATCCGCCACCG
>JANYEU010000140.1 GCA_025362915.1 Chitinophagaceae bacterium
GTGCCAATAAAAAAATAATTGCTTGTTTCATATTTAATCCGTTTATAGTGATTTTATCCATTAGAGTTTATGTCAGTTTAATTACAGGGTAATTAAAGGGCTTTCTTTCGACCCAAAAGTTATGCAAAGCGGCACAAATAGCAAAAATCTTGTACGGATATTTGTTTTTTCTTAACCTGCATTCATCCTTGACAATCCTGTACCTTTTTCTGCCCTTATTGGTGTTCCCACTCGCCGTTGTTGGTATTCTTTACCAACGACAAACACTTGCAAGTTTAATTATTCAAATATAGAGCTTCTGCTTTTATTGTTGTTGGTCAAGAAGACCAACAACGGCGAGAAAGGCATCCATTTTTGGGATGCCTTTGTTTACAACTGTCGAAGAGGTCTAATATATTTCCAAACCTTTATTTTTTCTGCAATAGCCCAAGCTTTCTACTACCGTGTTACAATACACCTCCCTTACAAAAATATCTAACCAATACACGGTTGCAAAACTTACGAAGTAAACACCCTCCTTGCTATGAAACTTATACTTACGGCTCATGGTGTCCGAAAGTATAAGTTTCTTGGCTGTATTAATAAAGAAGCCACCCATTATTTGAATGAGTAGCTTCTTGAAACATAAAAATTTGGCAATGCAGACCACAGGCGGTGCGCTAGCCCTTGTAGATATTAGCGAGTCACGTGCGCTAGCTGGGAGCACCGAGTCAGTGCAAAACTCTGATTTTACGGTGTGCCAGTGGGGCATCCTAAGGTGTAATTGTATTATTGAGTAAAACTGGCATAATGGAAGTTTTGGTTGAATAGTAGACAGGATTACAAACCAGCTTATTGGGCATGTAGATTTGATAGCCCATAATATTCGAAGGACAAGGGGGATAAAAAACTGATTTAGTGGCATCGAACATTGCGGTATCCCTTGGTTCGGTATTGAATGTGATTTTGTAATCTGTTTTTTTTGTAAGCATCCTGTCAATTGGAGATACATGAATGTTATCAATTTCTTGGTTGGCCTTCAAAAAAAGGTGTTGACCCCATAACCGCCTTGTTTGTTTGCCACCCAAATAAGTTTCATAAATTCCCTTTTGGCTCCAATCAAAAGATTTAACATACTCAAAGTAATATTTGGTTATATCATCATCGCGTACATCATAGAGTCTCTTTGTTATTTCATTTTCATTCCAATAAGGTATAGTGTCTGCGCCATTATGAGAATCATGCGCATATAAATCCAATTCCCGCCAAGAAGAAGAACTGTTATCATATACATGATAATCTATAACGTTAAAGCTGGGGATATAAACATCCTTATTTGAGTGATTGATGACTGAAATACTCAAGGCAAGCCCTTTCAAGAGTTTACCTTCTGGTGTTATCATTTGATTTATTATCTGCAATTTTACTTCTACAGAAGTGTCAATACTTTGGGCAAAAGATATACACCTTATACTGATGCAAAGAATAACCATTATTAACTTATTCATAAAAACTATTTTTAATTATTAAAATGATGTGAATTTATTATAATTATTTTATTCTGGACAGGGACCTCCTGTAAGTGGAATTGAAAAATTACCTCTATCCTGAGCGCAAGGTGTACAACTTTCTGGCGATTTCTCGTCTGATATTTTCTTATATAGATTTGCTAAATCAGGTTGATGCCAATCGCCATATAAATAATATAAAAAATAAGCCCCCATTGCCTCACCATATGTGCCAAAGTTAGTCCATGTAGGATCAGAAATCCAACCTCCCTTACCATCTTCAGTATTATGATCCCAAAAATCCTGCTGGTTAAATAATTCTTCTGCAATAATACCAACAAGTTGTATATCTGGCTTATTAAAAAAATCTGGGGAAAGATAGGTAATATCTTCTGTTGTAACAGTTACTGAAAGAACATCATGACCGTCAGGTGAATGAAATGTTCCATCAGAGTTTAAACTATAACTACCAAATTGATTATTGGGAGGAAGGGCCGTACTCCAGTCATGATCACCCAATTTTGGAAATAAATCTTTAAGCTGGTTATTAAATATATCCTGCGCCAGCTTAACTCCAGTGCTACTTCCAATTGATTTATCCAAATGGGCTTTGTCAGTTTTAACATCATCGGATAGTGGATTACATGGAGGAGGAGGAGGAACGGGGTCACCCCCTATAGTTTCTGGCGGATCATCTGTTGTTGGTAATTCTATTTGGCTAGGGGGATAGTATATAACTGTAACATCATACTCACCAGCAAAACTTTGCGCCATCAAGTTTATGCTGGTGCCAAAAGATAATTTGCCAGCTTTATTTATAAATGGTACTATGTTGAATAAGAATAGAAGAAATAATATTATTTTTTTCATGGGTGTTTGTTTTATTGTTTGATGATTGTAGCTGTCTTGGTTTTTGCACCATACACCAGCCTTACCAGATAAGTGCCTGCCGCCACCTTTGGCTGCAATGGCAGCACATAACCACCCTTAGCCAGCATTGCGGCTGGCTGGGTATAGACCACCCTGCCATCCAAGGTAAGCAGTTGGGTATATACCTTACAGCCTTGCGGCAGCGTAAGCTGTACGTTGAACCCGTTGCTGCTAAAAGGATTGGGGTAAACCGTAAGCCTCTCTTGGGATTGTAACGTTTCGCCATTTTTGTCAGTGAACTCAATGGTGCCATTTCCGTTTATACTACCTATTTTTAGCAGTATTGCCTGTAAGGGTTTTTCAGGTTCCTTTGTGTCGGGGCTATATTGTAGTATGTTGCCAGTGAGTATAACAGAATCCCCCAGTCTGCTTATTTGTAGCGATGCCTTATCGAAATTGTAGGCAACCGCTTTAGTAAGGGAGTAATGGTCGGTTTTGCTGTATTGCATGTTGCTGAAAGCTATACCATTACTATTCAGGAAGGCTTTTATGGGCAAAATGAGTGAATCGCTTTCCGTCCATTGCCCGGTGATTACATTGTTGCCCTCGCAATTTAACCTAACCGATAAACTGGAAGCCTGTACTATGTTCTTGCCGCTATAGTCGTACTTTAACAGGTAGCCCTGGTATTGCCCATTTATTTCATTTACTGGCAGCGAATGTGGGATGGTACTGTATTGGTTTATGGGTCTGTTTATCGCGGCAGCTATTTTTTTTGCCTCCTCTGCCCTCGTGAGTAGTTTTCCTATTGCCGCTGTATTTTCAGGTTCTTTTATTGCCAGTTCGTCTGTTGCAAAACTATAACCCAGAGAAGCTGCCTTTTTTAGCCAGAAAGCCGCACTGTCCTTATTTACATCAGTGCCGTACCCATTCCTCATGCACAGCCCCAAGAAATACATACAGTTTGCCTTCCCTTTGCTAACACCTTGCCTAAACAATGATACTGCCTGTGTATAGTTTTGGGTGCATCCAAGCCCCTTGTACTCCATATAACCCTCGGCGTATATGCCTGATACATTTCCCAACACGGCTGCTTTTGTAAAGCAATCGTAGGCTTTGGTGTAATCTATTGTTGTTCCAAAGCCATATTTGTATAGAAGCCCAAGGTTGTACCAAGCAGAAGGATAATTCTTGTTTGCCGACTGCTGAAACCATCCGAGTGCTGCAGTGTAATTGGTGTCCGTTCCCAAACCAAGCCTGTATTGTACCCCTAAGGCATTCATGGCAATGGAATTACCTGCCATGGCACTTTGCTTAAATATTGCAAAAGCCTTTGCTGGATTGTATGGATGATTGTAACCTGTGAGGTATTGTTGAGCCAATTGCAACTTAGCTTTTACGGTTGTATCTCCCAACTGTGCATTTGCCTTTAAATAAAACAGAAAGGCAACAAATGTGATTGTTTTTTTCATCTATTCTTATTTTTTTTGAATTTTAATTACCAATTGTAAGATTGACCAATTGTATTATTTCCCGGATTCCTGCGGGCATGTATTAGTGCTTTTAGGGCATCTGGTCTGTTATTGTAAATAACCGTCATATTTGCACTTTGCTTTATCTTGTCGTGTGCATACCTGTCGTAGACATTCTGCCTAGCCAGATAGAAATCAGATAATGAACTTAGGGTGCTATCCTTATTGTAATTCTTATCTAGCCCACGTTGTACTAACTCTTTCCAGTCGCTTTCTGCAAAGCTTTTTACCCTGACCTTATTTTTAAGGTTCAACAACAGGGAGTATTGGTCTTCAGTCAAAATATTGGTCATGATCATACTTTCGTAAGGTCTCGAATCAAAAACCTTGTCTGGATACTGTGCATTGAAACTTGCTTTCATTTGTTTGAGGGTATCCAATTTTGTCAAGAGTACGTTTACGGCACTATCATTTAAACCAATAGAGTCCTTATAAGTTATGGCTAAGGAAATTTGGGTAAGTGCAATTGGATAAGAATTATCCACTTTTTTTGAACCGATGTAGTACTTATAGTTCTCTTTTGTGGATAGCAATGAATCGAACCTTGATTCTGTGGATGCCTTCACAGAATCTATATAGCTTACTGCGCTGCCATTTTTTATCAATGCGGTTATCAGGCTATCATTTTCTTTAAACAGCCTTGCAAATTGCCTTTGCCGTTTTGCGGGTATGGGAGTCTGTACCTTACTCACTATCTCATACACTTTCACTACAATGGACGGCGTGTAATTTTTAATTACGAGGCTGTCCACATTCTGGCTTTTTGCCTTAGACCCAACCAAGGCGAATAGCCCGATAAAAATCCACTTTGTCATTTTTTTTGCACTTTTCATTTGCTTGTTGTTTTATTGTAATTGTTATGAAATTTGATTGTCAGAACCATTCCCTACTACCGTCTTCCTGCATTACAAAGGGGCGGTCTTTTCCCTTACTGTATTCCGGCACCAAGATTAGCAGGGCATTCTTTGGCACGTTTTCGAAGGAAAGGCTGGTTGCCTTTTCGGCGGCAGTCTTTATCCCTGCCAGTTTCCAATTGTTATCCCAATAGTATAACTGATATTTTTTGCCTGTCTGAAACAACAGGTAATGTTCCTGTTCCTTTATTTCCACTGTTGACTTATGAATATTGTCTGGCTTCAGTTCCTTCATGCCTTTGTATCCAAAAGCCACTGGGTAAGCAGCAGGTACAAGGTGATGGTTGGTATAATATTGGGGCAGGTAAACAACCCCCTTGCACATATTGGTATAGGTTACCTTGTTGGTATTTGTCTTAGCACTCCACCATATTGGCTGCCAGCGTTGGTAATTGAGTACACAGGCATACACAATACTTCCTGAAGGAAGCATTGATGGTTTTAGCGTTGCACTAAATGAACCGGTTTGCCAATATTCGTCGGTAACATCCTTTATATATCGGCTTTGCAATACACCATGCGGTATGTTGCCGGTATCAAGCCTGTTGGGCAAGGCGGAAGGCTGTACTGAAAATGTTTGGCGAAATACCTTGCCCGGTTCGCGCATAAGCTGAAAGCTATCAATTGACATGTTTGCGTAGTTGAACAGTACATCAAAACGCGTCTTTTTACCATCCTCTTTCTCTGTAAAATTCAACATGTGTCCGCCTGATGAGGTTGCCCAAAAAATATTGGATTTTGCTGATAAGAATAAATTTATTTTCTAATTAAAAACTTTTAATAATTGGGCTCAGTAGAGTTATTTTATAATTGTTGTAGTAAAAGACGATAAACAAATGCATCTTTTATTAATGAAGATGTGGCTGAAATGGCTTGGGATGGTGTGCTTCCAGAG
>JANYEU010000156.1 GCA_025362915.1 Chitinophagaceae bacterium
CACGGGTAAATTCAATTGAATTTATGTCATGAGACACGTCAACACGAATAATTTCAATTGAATTTATGTCATACGACACGAGAAGATGGGTAAATTCAATTGAATTTATGTCATACGATACGTCTACACGAGTAAATTCAATTGAATTTATATGTATTTAGATAATTGGGGCTTACAAAAGGGTCTATTGGGTTGATAATGGGATGATTGGAGGAGGGAAAAGGAGTTGATGGATTGGGAGATAGATTATACTTTATGCTTCTCCATAATCTTTGCGCCACTGCGAGATACGAAGTAGCGGTATGATGAATGCCCCATTTGTAGATAAACACAGGAATATCCCAGTATATAGCCCTGATGTTTTTGATACTGTTTACAGCAATATGCGCTACATGGGCTCTTCTTCCATAGTATGGTCAAATCCTTATGTACTTACCGGCCCTCCACCCCAAACCATCATCAAGGATGGTCAAACCAGTGGTTATCTGTTTTATAAGCCCAACCAATTGGTAGAGGTTAAATTAACAACACTAAATAAATGTGGCACTAACCAAACCTATTTTGACTTTATACCGAGAGGTAAATGGAAATAGGGATTAATAGTGCAGGGGGTTATTCCGTGGTAATGAGATTAAACTGTTTTCAGCCAATGGGCAAGAAATGTGATGATATTTCGGGTACTGATAAACATATCGGCAATCTGGTAGGTAAGCAAAAAAAACAACGGATAAAAGACATGTTCCTTATACTTGCTGGCCTTTAGTAATCTTCGGGAAACATTGATCTCGAAATAGTTTAAATTGAACACCATTATCGTTAGAACCCCAACCAAGGCACCTCCTAAAATGTCTGAAGGATAGTGCAGCCCAAGATAAACCCGCGGAAAAGCTATAAACACCGTTGTATAGAGAAGGGCTACCACGCCCACTTTCCTGGAAGAATAAAGTAAGCCCGCAGAAAGGGCGAAAAACAATGTGGCGTGATCGCTGGGAAAGGAACTAAGGTTATCGAATAAATCTTTATTGAAGGAGTATGCAGATACCAAGTGATTTTCAGGATTCAGTATGGGTCTAGCACGGTAAGGTAGTTTGTTTGCCAAGATACGAACGATAAACATGCCTACAAAGCTTCCCAACAGGGTGGAAATTATATGCTCCCTATTATCTCCCTGCGAGTTTTTTTCCTTAAACCATACCCACCAAAGTCCGGTCATTAGCATACCGCCTTTTAGCATTTGACAATTAGAAAGAAAGACAATTGCCTCATCAAACGCAACTGATTTATGTGAAAATTGGTTTACAAAATGAATGATGTGGCTATCGAATCCGTTGAGAGGCATAGAATCTGTTTCTTCAAAAATAATAGCTGAAACCGATATGACAAAATGAGATATTGGTATATAAAAAAAAAGGCTGCCCTTTTGAGACAGCCTCTTTTAGTTTACAATAAGAAACTACAAATTATCATACTGATAAAAAGGATCTATTTGGCTACCAGCAGGTAATTCGAAAATAGGATTTATGATGCCATTCTCCAAACCATAAATCCATCCGTGCAAATGGGGTCGCTGGTGATTTTTCCATGCCGACTGAACAATAGAGGTTTTTGCCAAATTGTGTACTTGCTCTATTACATTAATTTCAATCAGCTTATTTAATCGATCAGTTTCATTGGTTGCAGTATCCACTTCATCTTTGTGAATGCGATATACGTCCTTAATATTCCGCAGCCACTTGTCTATTATGCCTAAAGATTGCTGCGTCATGGCGGCTTTCACCCCTCCACAACCGTAATGTCCGCAAACAATAATGTGCTTTACCTTCAATACTTCTACCGAATATTGTAGCACACTCAGTAAGTTTAAATCGGTATGCACTACCATATTCGCAATGTTTCGGTGCACAAATATTTCTCCTGGCTGTGTGCCCGTTATCTTATCCGCAGGCACACGGCTATCGCTACAACCAATCCACAAAAACTCTGGGGTTTGTATGTGTGCCAACCGTGAAAAGAACTCAGGATCATCTTCTAATTGTTCTTTTGCCCACGCCTTATTTTCTAATAAGAGCTTTTCATATATTTCCATTTCTAAATGTTTTTTGTTGTTATGAATATTATGCGATTAATGCTTGTGGTATATTAAAAAGAAGGTGCAATGATTTGTAATTACTCTTCTTCATCTCTACCCGAATGTTTTTTAAATGTGCGTGAAGCATAAAATTATTTATCTCCTCGATGATGTCCTTGTCAATAAAGTCTGCACGAGTGGCATCAATTATTACGTAGGCATTTGCTGGCACCGACTCTAGTTTCTTCTTGATGATTGGTTTATTCAAGAAGGAAACATCTTTTCTAAGCCGTATCAAATAATTATTTTGATCGTTCACCACCATGATTGCCGACTTAAAGTTACTTCTTATCAAAAAGAATAATCCTACCGCAATGCCAACCAGTATCCCTATCAATAAATCGGTCATCAGGATGGCAACTATCGTTGCTACAAAAGGAATAAACTGATCCCATCCCTTGCTATAAAACTCCTTAAACAATGGGATCTTAGCCAACTTATAGCCAGTAAATACAAGTATGGCGGCCAATGATGCCAACGGAATCTTATTGATTAAAGTAGGAATAAGGAATACAAATAATAGCAGGAATGCGCCGTGCAAAATGGTAGAAACCTTACTCTTGGCACCAGAAGCTACGTTTGCAGAGCCGCGCACAATAACAGAAGTAAGCGGAAGTCCGCCGATCAATCCACTAACAATATTGCCAACACCTTGTGCTTTTAGCTCTTGGTTTGTAGGCGTAACCCTTTTCAGTGGATCTAATTTATCTACCGCCTCAATGCCCAATAAAGTTTCCAAACTTGCCACCACTGCCAACGTTAAAGCCGTTTTCCATACCTCAGGATTTAGGATATAGCTAAACTTCGGAAACGTGAAGAAGGAAAAGAAGTGATTGATATTGGTTGCGATAGGTAGGTTTACCAGCTCCTTACCTTTTAATGCCACAGTAGGATTGGAATTTATTAAATATTGATTGATTAAAGCACCCAATATTACCACAACCAATGGTCCGGGGATGTATTTGAATACAAGCTGCTTCTTGAAAACAGGCGTTTCCCAAAGGGTTAAAATACCTATTGATAAGACACCTATCACAATTGCAGCCAGCGAAAACGCGCCCAAAGCATTGGATAGTTCTGAAAAGGTATTGGCGTTATCGCTTTGCTTAAAGTTTTCATCTCCTGCAAAGTCTGCATCGTAGCCAACCAAATGAGGCATTTGTTTCAATATCAGAATAAGACCAATGGCAGCCAACATCCCTTTGATAACCGAATTGGGGATATAATCGCCAATGATACCCGCATTTAAAAATCCAAGTGCCAACTGAAATACGCCTGCAATAACTACGGCTACCAAGAAGGCATCATAAAACTGGAGTTTGCCAATAGCCATGGCAACAATGGCAGTAAGACCAGCAGCAGGACCACTCACACTCAGTTGCGAGCCACTAAGCAAACCAACCACAACACCACCAACTATACCGGCGATGATACCCGAAAAAAGAGGTGCACCACTAGCCAAGGCAATGCCAAGGCATAACGGTAGTGCAACCAGTAATACAACGATTGAAGCAGGCGCATCGGCACCTACACTTTGAAAATATTTTTTCATTAGATTAAGATTAATTTAATTAATTGAAATTAGCTTACCCCAAATGGGGTAACACCAACTGTGTTATTCGACGCATCGAACTGGCAATTTGACGCATCAAAGTGGTAATTCGACACATCAAATTAGTTATTCGACACATCAAAGTTTACCTTTGAAAATACATTGATGAATAAAAATCAGAACATTCTATCTGATTCTAGCAATTGGGAGGAGGCGTTTGCACTTCGGCAGCATGGTTTAATGGCAATAAAACGCTGAAGTCAATATAAGTAGGAATAAGAATTTCTTTTGGTTGATAAACAACGTCCTCAAAGGATAGAAATTCAAATTTCAATTTGAAATCTATTTTTTTGGAGAAATCGGCAGTCGTATCACTGTCATCATCATCATCCTTATTATTGGCAGTCTGATTATTTTGTTGAGCCAGCAATAATTCACTAGCTTCCTTCACCGGAAAAATTACCAGTGAAAGAAGTATGATGAAGACAATATTGATAACTACTCTACTCATGTATCGGACAAACATAAGGCAACCAGACAAGCTTATGGCAATATAGGTTGGTAAAAAAAGCTTAAAAATACCTTAAATAGATTAAGACCCTTTATTCAACTTTTAATTTTTCCGATTAAAGGAAAAAGTTCTTTTGTATGCTTTCCCATAACTTTCAGCCAGTATTTTTGGCTGGTTCAAGACTAACTAATTATGAATAGAAAATCCTTACTGCTATCCCTTTACCTATTGTTTACATCGGCACTTTTTTCTCAAGTTACTTATCCCAAGATTGTTCCTTTTGCTAGCGTGGTACATCCAATTGTTACCATTAGTAATGACAATCCTAGTTATAATTTCAAGGACTACTACCAAGTTGGTTTTCCTACTGGCATCAATGTATGGAAGACCGCTAAGATTGGTTACTCCCTCCAGTTCATTCCGGTAATACGCACAGAGAGGGGCGTTAGCAAAATGAGCAATTTCATTTTTCATCCAGGCGTATTGGTTGCCCTCGGCAATGGCTATACATTTGCTGGAAGATTGGCTTTTGAAAGCAGTGGGAGATTTGGATTCACACCTGTATTCAGTAAGATTGTTGTGAAAGGAAAGTTCAGCAATTTCTACATAGGTATCCCTTTACCAGTTAGATTGGGGAATGATAAACCCATCTCTTTTTCGCCAAGCATAGAAACTGGGTTTACATTCTAAGAACCTGTTCATAATCTTCTGAGTAGGATGGCGATAAATGCGAGTACCATGAATTGTAGGCTTGTATTGAGTTTGCGTTCACAGTTCTTCCAAAGTCTCCTGCATTTGTCAAGCCATGCGAAACATCGTTCCACC
>JANYEU010000157.1 GCA_025362915.1 Chitinophagaceae bacterium
GGTGGAACGATGTTTCGCATGGCTTGACAAATGCAGGAGACTTTGGAAGAACTGTGAACGCAAACTCAATACAAGCCTACAATTCATGGTACTCGCATTTATCGCCATCCTACTCAGAAGATTATGAACAGGTTCTTAGAAATTAAATTGTTTTTTTCAACAGTATAACTAATAACTTTTGACTATACAGGTTTGGTTGCCGATGCCCCACCCCCTATATTTGTGGCTGTACCATTGATACGTCACTAAATAATGATTCGAAAAATGTTATTACCCCTTCTTAGCTACTTATGTATATTGTTGTCGTGCGGTACCTCCCAAAATCAACCTCCTGTTGTAAAACATGGTGGTTTGGATACTACCTCTCACCTTAAACAACTTACTCCAAAAGAGAAGGAATACTACTTTAATGCCATTACACCCTTGTACAAAAGCATGTTATTACAAAAGGGGTTCAATGGGGCAATACTCGCTGCAAAAAATGGCGACATTGTATTTGAAGATTATCATGGCTTCGCTAATTTCAAGACAAAGGAATTGATTAATGCCACAACCCCTTTTCATCTGGCATCCATCTCAAAAACTTTTACGGCCATGACTACCTTAAGAATGATGGAACAAGGTAAGCTGGCTTTAGAAGATGATGTAAAGAAATATCTTCCTACTTTTCCATATACCAACGTCACGATAAAAGATTTGCTTACCCATCGTAGTGGATTGCCCAACTACATATATTTTATGGAAGGCGGGCGCGAAGTGCAGTACGTACGCAAACTAAGTAAACGCGGAAAGAGTATATTGGTAAAAAGTGCAGTGGTAAATAAGGGTAAGGGCTTTGTTGGGCAAGCCACAAATAAGGATATTTTAAATTGGATGGTGAATAAAAGACCCCCGATAGAAGCATCACCCAACAGGGTTTTTAAATACTGTAACACCAATTATGTATTGCTAGCCTTGATAGTCGAAAAAGTTACAGGCATGGCTTTTCCCAAGTATATGAAAGACAGTGTTTTTACGCCATTGGGTATGACAAGTAGCTTCATTTTTACCCCAGAAGATATACCTAATTATAAACCATCCTATACTGGTAAAACGCCTGCCCCAATAGAAAAGTTTGATTGTGTTTATGGCGATAAATGTGTTTATAGTACCGTTCGGGATATGCTGCAATGGGATAAGGCATTGTATGAAGGTAGCTTTGTAAGCAAGCCTACACTAGAAATGGCGTTTAAAGGGTACAGCAATGAACACAGGGGAGTACATAATTATGGACTTGGTTGGAGATTGTTGGTAGAGCCAACTGAAACTATCGTATATCACAATGGTTGGTGGCATGGCAATAATACCGTATTCACACGCTTGGTAAAGGATAGCGCCACACTAATTATTCTAGGCAATAAATATAACAGCAATATATACTCAGCCCGAAAGATCACCTCTGTATTTACAGGCAATATTGATACAACAAAACTTATCGAGTAATACTTGATAAATGCACCTGATTTTCTCAATTTAAGGTAGAAAAAGTCATTTTTTAGGTAAGAATAATGACTTTTTAAGTAAGAATTGTCACTCTTCAGGTAAGAATTGACACCTTGCATCTTGTGTATTGCCTCCTGCACTGCATCGAACAATGCGGTAACAACAACCTTCAACACTTTGCAAACAGCCATTGACGACCGCCTAACCCTATATACAATACTTACGAAAGGACTCTGCGTATCAAGGAAGCGGTAAAAAGCCAATATGGCGTAGCCTCAACAATATAAATTGATAAAAGGCTTGAAGTGTAATCATCCGAAACCGTAGTGAACAAAACGAAGCGGGGCTATCTAATACAATGACATTGAAAGATATGGCTGGCAGACAAATAAATTCGGCTTTGGTGTATGTGCATAAAAAAACGTTCAGTTATAAGTAACTGAACGTTTTTTATTAATCTGTTTAAATTAAGCGGTTGCCTTTTCAGCATTAGCCTTCTTGGCCAATTTGCTTTTTAGGTTTGCAGCTTTGTTTCTGTGTATGATACCTCTTTTCGCAAGTTTGTCTATCATAGAAACCACACTAGGTAGTTTGCCTGTAAATTCAGCAGTGCCAACAGTTGTTTTCAAGTCACGGATGGCATTACGGGTAGTTTTACCATAATAACGGTTACTATCTCTGCGTTTTGCCGCTTGCCTTGTATCTTTCTTGGTTGCTTTATGATTTGCCATATACTAAAATTTTCGGATTGCAAATGTAGGGGTATCTTTTGGTTTGTGAAAATATTTTTCAAACTTTTATTTTCTAAATGGTTATTTGACGAAAACGTTATTCAAAAAATATTTAAAACGAGGATAAATATTTCTATTGCTTAAACTTGTTATACGATATTTGCAAAAATTTTTTAAATTAAAGTAGAACAATCGGGCAACATGAAGGATTTCTCGTACATCACAAACTCTCACCCAAGTTACATTGAAAGTCTTTACCAAGATTTTTTAAAAGATCCCAACAGTATTGATGCAGACCTAAAGAAATTTTTTGAAGGATTTGATTTCGCTGTAGTAAATGGTAGTGCGGTAGCTAATGGTACGCAGGTGACCGTTGCGGCAGTTGAAGTGGATTGGATGAAAGAGATAAGGGTTTATCGATTGATTCTTGGTTACAGAAACAAGGGGCATCTATTAGCTAAAACAAATCCTATCAGGACAAGAAAGGATAGATGTGCCAACCTAGAATTATCTTTCTTTGGGTTATCAGACAATGATTTGGATACCACATTTCAGGCTGGTAATATCATAGGGATTGGAACAACCACATTGAAAAATATACTTACACACTTGCAAAATGTGTATGCCAACCATGTTGGGGTTGAATTTAAATATATTAGTGACCAAGTAAAGGTTGATTGGCTTACCAATGAATTGGAAAAGGATTTCTTTAAGCCTATTGAATTGGATAAGAAGAAAAGGATTCTAGAAAAACTTAACCAAGGGGTAATCTTCGAGAAGTTCTTACATACAAAATACATAGGACAAAAGAGATTCTCTTTGGAGGGTGGCGAAACTACCATTGCCGCTTTGGATGCCATCATCAATACCGCTGCCGACTATGATGTACAAGAAGTGGTTATTGGTATGGCACACCGTGGTCGTTTAAACATCCTTGCAAACATTTTGGGTAAGACTTATGAGCAGATATTCAGCGAGTTTGAAGGTACTGCCGTAATGGATCAAACGATGGGTAGTGGTGATGTAAAGTATCACATGGGCTTCGGTAGTGAGATTATTACACCTAATAATAAGAATATCCACTTGAAGCTAATGCCTAACCCTTCTCATTTGGAGGCAGTGGATCCTGTTGTGGTAGGTTTTGCAAGGGCTAAGGCTGATGTATTATATAATAGCGATTTTGATAAGATATTGCCAATATTGATACATGGTGATGCATCGGTGGCTGGTCAGGGAATTGTTTACGAAGTGTTACAAATGAGCAACCTGCAAGGATATTATACGGGTGGAACCATTCACTTTGTAATCAATAATCAAATAGGTTTCACAACAGATTTTGAAGATGCAAGAACTGCTGATTACTGTACTTCAGTTGCGTCAATGGTTCAAGCACCAGTATTGCACGTTAATGGAGACGATGCAGAAGCAGTGGTTCGTTGCGCTGAGATTGCAGCGAGGTATCGTCAGGAATTTAATAAGGACATTTTTATCGATATGGTGTGCTATCGTAAGCACGGCCACAATGAAGGTGATGATCCTAAATACACACAGCCACAGTTGTATGCGTTGATTGATAAACATTCCAATCCGCGTGAACAATATATAAAGTTCTTATCAGAAAATGGAGAAGCTGATGCGCAGGATCTTGCAAAGAACATGGAGAAGAAATTCTGGGCAGACTTGCAGGAAAGGCTTGATGAAGTTAAACAATCTCCTTTGCCTTATAAGCAACAGAAGCCAGAGATTGTATGGGAAAGTATGACAAAGGCCAAGCCTTCCGATTTTGATTATTCTCCTTTAACAGCCATCAGTCCTGAAACAGCAAAACTTTTGTTTGATGGTTTGATGAAATGGCCTGAGGAATTTAAACCGCTTAAAAAGGTAGAAAAACTCATTCAAGAGAAATTAAAGCTTCTGGAAGCTGAACAAAAGATAGACTGGGCTACTGGTGAATTGATGGCCTACGGTTCTTTATTATTAGACGGAAACATTGTTCGTATGAGCGGGCAAGATGTGCAAAGGGGTACATTCAGTCACCGTCATGCGGTACTAAGGGACGAAGAAACAAACAAAGGTTATAACCGCTTGAATCATTTTGTAGAAGGGCAAGCTAATTTTAGGGTTTATAACTCTTTACTGAGCGAATATGGTGTATTGGGCTTTGAATATGGATATAGTTTGGCCAATCCTAATGCGTTGGTTGTTTGGGAAGCACAGTTTGGTGATTTCTGCAATGGCGCACAAACAATGATTGATCAGTTTATTGCTGGTGGAGAACAAAAGTGGCAACGCCAAAATGGATTGGTTATGTTGTTGCCACACGGATACGAAGGTCAGGGACCAGAACATAGTAGTGCGCGCCCAGAAAGGTTCTTGCAAATGTGTGCTGAGTTGAACATGGTTATTACCAATGTTACTTCCGCAGCCAATTTGTTTCATTTGATAAGAAGACAAATGACATGGAACTTCAGGAAACCATTGATTAACTTCTCTCCGAAGGCGAATCTTCGTAATCCTGTTACATTCAGTCATATCAGCGAGCTATCTACGGGTGGTTTCAAGGAAGTGATAGATGATGCAAGTATTACTGATGCGTCTTCAGTTAAAAAAGTATTGTTCTGTAGCGGCAAGATATCTTTTGAATTGACAGATAAACAACAAAAGGAATCAAGAAGCGATATTGCTATCATCCGTTTGGAACAATTATATCCATTGGCAACAAAACAATTGGATGAATTGAATAAGAAGTATAGCAAGGCTATGTGGTTCTGGGTACAGGAAGAGCCGCTAAACATGGGTGCTGCCTCTTTCCTTCAAATGAATTTAAAGAGTATTAATTTTGGTGTCATCAGTCGTAACCCGAGTGCATCTACTGCCACGGGTTACTCCAAGGTACATGCAAAAGAGCAGGCGGAGATAATAGATATGGCATTCAGTATTTAATCAACAAACAAGTAAAACACACGAAATAAATTATTTATGATAGATATTAAAGTACCTACTGTAGGCGAATCGATAACTGAAGTAACCCTTCTTAAATGGACAAAAAAAGAAGGCGCTTATGTAGAACGTGATGAAATTATTGCAGAACTGGAAAGTGAGAAAGCAACTTTTGAAGTAAATGCCGAGAAAGCTGGTATATTAATAAGATTGGCCACCGAAGGAGATACTATCTTGATTGGTTCCATACTTGCACAGATTGACGAAACTGCTACTGCACCTGTAGCTGCTCCTGCTGCGGAAGCTCCAAAGCCAACTGCTGAAGCACCTAGCGCACCCAAACCTCCAACTGCTGTATTTTCTTCCGATGTAAAAGCTACTCCTGTTGCTTCAGCCATCATTGCTGATAAAAAGGTGGATACTGCTAACATTACGGCAAGTGGTGCTGGTGGAAAAATTATGAAGGGAGATGTGCTTGATGCCTTGGCAAATCCGGGCAAGAAAGCATTTGCGGGTAACCAACTTTTTACAAGGAATCTACGTGTGGAAAAGATGAGCAACCTACGTAAAACCATCAGTCGTAGATTGGTTGAAGCAAAGAATACCACTGCCATGCTTACTACGTTTAACGAGGTGGATATGGGCAAGATAATGGAGGTAAGAAAGCAATTCAAGGATAAATTCAAGGAAACACACAATGTAAACCTGGGCTTCATGAGCTTTTTTGCAAAGGCCTGCGCCATTGCACTGGGGGAGTGGCCTGCGGTGAATGCCTACATAGATGGCGACAACTTTCAGTATCACGATTATGCCGACATCAGCATTGCCGTAAGTACACCAAGGGGATTAACCGTTCCAGTTATCCGCAATGTGGAAAGCCTTAGCATGGCTGAAATAGAAAAGACAGTAGTTGTATTGGCTACAAAGGCAAGGGACAGCAAGCTTACTGCCGATGACTTGCAAGGAGGCACATTTACCATTACCAATGGTGGTGTTTTTGGTAGTTTG
>JANYEU010000193.1 GCA_025362915.1 Chitinophagaceae bacterium
CAGTTCAAACATACTCGCCAATACTTTAGCCGTATTAAAATCGTCATTCATAAACTCATCAAACTCATTCAGCAATGTATTTACTTTAGCATCTACATCCTCTTCCACTAACTCTTGACTTTCCACTTTCGACTCTTCAATCTTCAATCCCTGCAACACCACATAAGCCTCCCACAACCTTTTAAATGCTTTCTCCGACCCTTTCAGTGCATCATTACCAAAATCGAGCGTACTACGATAATGACTTTGCAGGATAAAAAAGCGTATCGTCATTGGATGATAAGCCTGTTCCAACAGCGGATGGTCGCCCGTAAATAGTTCACTTAATTTAATAACGTTGTTATAACTCTTGCCCATCTTGCGCCCATTGATGGTAATCATATTGTTATGAATCCAATATTTAGCCATCGTTTTGTGGTTCACCACCGCACTCTGCGCTATCTCACATTCGTGGTGCGGAAACTGCAAATCCATACCACCACCATGAATATCAAACTGGTCGCCTAGGTATTTATTGCTCATAGCGCTACATTCTATATGCCACCCCGGAAAACCCTCTCCCCACGGACTAGGCCAGCGCATGATGTGTTCTGGCGGCGCATTCTTCCACAAGGCAAAGTCTGCTTTATTGTGTTTCTCCTCTTGGTTGTCTAGTTCGCGGGTGCTATCCAATTGATCTTCTAGGTTACGCCCACTCAGCATACCGTAAGGCATCCCAAGTTTGCTAAAATCGGTATTGTATTTCTCCACATCAAAATAAACAGAACCATTGGCCACATAAGCGTATCCGTCAGCAATAATCTTTTCTATCATCACTATCTGCTCCACAATATGCCCAGTAGCGGTAGGTTCTATGCTCGGCGGAATGGTATTAAACTCGTTCATTGCCCAATGAAAAAGGTTAGTATATTTTTGTACCAACTCCATTGGTTCCAGCCTTTCCAGCAATGCTTTCTTGGCTATCTTGTCTTCCGCTTCCTTGCCCTCTTCTTCAAAATGCCCCGCATCGGTAATGTTGCGCACATAGCGAACTTTGTTACCAAGGTGTTTTAGGTAACGATGAATGACATCGAACGTAATGTACGGACGTGCATGCCCCAAGTGACTCTCGCCACTTACCGTTGGTCCGCAGACATACATGCCCACATGCCCCTCGGTAATACTCTTAAACTCTTCTTTTTTGCGGCTAAGCGAATTATATACTTTTAAAGACATAGTAACGTACAGTTGAAAACACTGCAATAATAAGATTAATTGATAATTGGCAGTTGATAATTAGTAAGGGTAATGAAGGGGGGTGTAACATTATGAATGAGCGGTTGTGCTAGGTATCTAAAATAAAAAAGAGACTGCCTCAGGATGAGACAATCTCTTAAAAATGATTTGAAACAATTACTTGGTTACAGTAACAGTTCTTGGAGCAATCGTTACAATACCTGTAAAGATACCAATGATACCATCAATAAGACTTTCTTCAGTTTTAATGGTGTAATTGGTAGCTCCAGCTGCCATTCCTTTTGAATCAACGCTATTTAGAGGCACTAAACCCCACAATATAAACCATTGTCTTTGTGAAGTAGCGTCACTTCCGCTTGCACCCTTTCCAACAATGTGTTCTTGTGTAAAACAAGAAGTCATGACAACAGCAATTACCAATACTGCAATACCTGCTTTTTTTTTCATAAATTTAACTTTTTTTGATTAACCACAAATATATAGAGCGAATTAAATAAAAATTATTTAATTGATCCCAAAACACTTTCAACAGTCCTACTCTGATTATTATAAACGGAAGAAGGAATGGAGAAATCAATTTCGTAACGCCCTTTTAAATAATTGCTCGTTAAAAGTTTTAGATTTATGGTAGAATCAGACAGTGCAAAGTATTGGATAAAAAATATTTTATTGGAATAAAAGCTGTCAATCCCTACTTTTTTAAATTTTTTATTACTCTCCAATGAACTTTTAAGGAGGCTATGGTATTGAAGGAAGAGACTATCATTTAATTTATTCAAATCAAGTACAACAAATGCAGCACCATTGCTTTTGTTTTGGGAACTGTAAATAAGTTTCAAGCCTGCATTGTTTAGTTTGGCCTGTTGTTCCTGCGATATTGAAATTCTATCGAAATACTTAGGTGCCTTCAAATAAAAATTTCTTATTGTGTCATTAATAACATCTCCCAGCAAACTATCTGTAACATTAAAATTCATGTGTGCCACACTCTCATTCTTTTTTTTTGAATGACAAGCGGTCAAAAGCATGACAATAAATAGCCTAACTAAAATACTTTTACTCATAATAGGGTTGTTTTTTACTTATCTCCAATAGCAACTCTTGGGATTGGTTACTTAAGGAATGAATTTAAAATACTGCAATAATAAGATTAATTGAGAATTGGGAGTTGAGAAATGGTAATTGAAATGGAGGAAATGGGGATGATTAGAAAAACAATTGCAACAGCTTAAACTTCTAATTTGAATGACCAACCAGTACTCCCTATTTTTGCAATTCTAAAACGCATATTTTCAATAAGTATAAACTTCTGGAAAGCGTTGTCAAGTTTTTTGAAATATTGCATTTAAAAGAGGTAATAGTCGTGTTGAGTGTCCATTTATTAATTAATAATTTAAAACTTGACATTATGGAATTTTGTAAAACAATAATTGCTCACCTATTAATCATAAGCTTTATTAATAGTGCTATCTTCTTATTAACAAATAACTTTGTAATGGTGGATTCGGTTTGTATCGACGGTGGATTAACAAACATGTAGTTCCTATTGATGCAATTTCAGATTATGTAAACAACGTGCTAGGCTCGATACCTGGATCCACCACTTTAAAGGGCTGCGCGTTTAGGCAGCTCTTTTTTTATGGCTTTATATTGTTGTCTAATACCCTTGTGTCAAACTGATTTAAATATTAACCAGAAAATAAGTTTCTTTATCAAGCCTATCCTACACTTGCCTTTACCTACAAAAGAAGTAAGTATTTTTTTGATGGATTGATATTTTATCCATACCCACTAAGCATTGATAATCAAGCCAAAAAGTGCAACTCTATAACTCTCTATAAACCATATTAATCATTAATATCACCAAAAGCACATCAAATAAACCAAAGGGCAAGGTCAAATAAACCTCACCCAACTGACAATGTATCAGGAAAATATCGAATAAACCACAGGCGAGGTCGAATAAACCCCACCCACGTGTCAATGTAACATACATTTTGACGAATAAAATACTGCCAACTTTAAATAAAGCACAGCCAACTTCAAATAAACCCCATCTATTTCAATCATTTTCTCACCTTCCAAACATTATTCTCTATCAAACCATATAAAAAAGAAAGGTAATTATCAAAAACATAATCGCCTTGTCAATCATACAAAAGTTCGCAAAGAATAAAAAGCCGCCCATTCCCCCAGGGCAAACTCATATTAATTTAAAATGCTTAAAATAGCCTAATACTCGCATCTCCACCAGTGCTTACATAAGCCACCTTAGGGAAATTCGGTTTTAGCGCAGCTAAAATTGAGAAAAATCCGAAGGATATTTTTCTCAAAGGGTTAACCGTAGTGGCGTTGTAAGGACGAAGCCAGCCGGCTTTGAGGCAAAAAGACTTAAAATCAATCACCTTATTCAGTCTAGCCATAGTTTTAAGAAAAATAAATTTACATGCGTTTACCCTGCCCATCCCTCCCCTTTTTCCGAAACTCATAATTTATAATTTATGGCTCATTTATTCATACAGCCTACATTTGTAATCAATAATTTAATTTTTCATTTTTTAAAACAATACAATCATGTCATTTACATTACCAGCATTGCCTTACGCACACGATGCTTTAGAACCGTTTATCGATGTTACTACCATGCAAATACACCATGGCAAGCACCATCAAGCTTATGTAGATAACCTGAACAAAGCCATTGCAGGTACGCCAAATGAAGGAAAAACTATCGAAGAACTGGTTGCTGTGGCAGGTACTATTTCTCCCGCTGTTCGTAATAACGGTGGTGGACATTGGAACCACACTTTCTTTTGGGAATCCCTTGCCCCACATGCTGGCGGTGCGCCAACAGGTGCTTTGGGAGATGCCATCACTGCTGCTTTTGGTGGTTTTGATGCGTTTAAAGAAAAATTTGCCGCTGCCGGTGCTACTCGTTTTGGTAGTGGTTGGGCTTGGTTAATAGTAAAGGATGGTAAGCTGGAAGTAAGTTCTACGCCAAACCAAGACAATCCTCTGATGGATGTGGCTGAGGTAAAAGGAACACCAATATTGGGTGTTGACGTTTGGGAACATGCTTATTATTTGAAGTATCAAAACCGTCGCCCGGAATATTTGGGGGCTATTTGGAACGTTATCAACTGGACTAAAGTAGCAGAACGTTTCGCTGCCGCTAAATAGTTTTAGAATTTTACCAAAAAGGGCACATAGGTTTTCACAGATACACTAAGATTTGTTGTATTCAAAGTGATTTCTTTTGTGCCTTTTTTCTTGGTGTTTATCCCCCCGCCTTTGTGTACTCCGTGAAAACTTTTGCGCCCTTTGTGGTAAATTTTTTTCTAACACAATTGACATTTATCAATCTCCATATCAATAAAAAACAGAACTTGCCGCCGATTATTCAACTAATAAATTATTACTAATGAAAAAGATTGCCCTTTATTGCCTTTCGTTACTAACATTATCTGCCTGTTCTTCTGGTCACAAGAAAATTATTGTTTATATAAAAGGAAACAGCACCGTTAACGAAGATGCAAAAACCATTACAGTAGCCGATGGCAGTGGTAGCGACGAAAAGACCATCTCGTACAAAACCGCCGATAAGGTGCAATTGCAGGTAAAAGGATTGGGAAACGATGCAGCGGTGTCTATTGATGATAACGGATTGTATATACTGAATGCAAAGAATGACACCATTATTGGTAGTTACCAAAACTACTCCGACCCTAAAGCTACTTCGGCAGTAAAAACACAGGCAGATTTAAAACATGGTATAGATTCTTTGGTGCAGCTTACGCAAGGCAAAAACATCAGTGCGGCAAACCGCAACTTCTACCTACTTCCCAAAA
This sequence comes from Chitinophagaceae bacterium, assembly GCA_025362915.1. Taxonomy (GTDB): domain Bacteria; phylum Bacteroidota; class Bacteroidia; order Chitinophagales; family Chitinophagaceae; genus Parasediminibacterium. Next base: position 5,085 of record JANYEU010000193.1, read on the forward strand.
CTGCCGTGAAGATTTCTGATAACCTTGATGCTATTGTTGTAGCACCATTTAATAGTATGACTTCTTTAGAAAAAGAGGGTGATAAAGCACCAGAAGTTTATCGCTTTTATAGCATAAAAGAAATACGCGCAACAATAGATAAGCTGAATCTACTTACGGTGTCAAAGAAGAAAAAATAGACTGCCGTGTATTTATTTATCGAACAGCTTTTGAGCCATGTTATTATCGTGGCCATAGATGTCATCCCTAAAGTTCAGCAACCCATTATGATCTACCCAAGCGGTAAAGTATTTAATGGTTACCTGTACAGTAGGCTTGGCAGTAACCCATTTTTCTTGCGTCTGGCTCATCAATGTCTTGATAGAATCTGTAGTGTAATGAGCATCCCTTCGCAATAAGAACTGGGCTAACCTTGCCGGATCACCCACACGGATGCACCCATGGCTAAACGAACGTTTTGAAGAAGAGAATGCTTCCTTGTGCGGGGTATCATGCAAATAAATATTGTACTTATTGGGAAATAAAAACTTTACGCCACCCAATGAATTATCACCACCAGGCTTTTGCCGCACCTCTGGTATCGATCCCTCATAACGTACTATTTCCATATTATTTTTTGCCAAATAGTTCTCATCCCTCGCCATGGCGGGCATTATCTCTTTTTTCACAATGTCGTCTGTCACATTCCAATAAGGGCTAAATACAATATACCTCAGTCTGCCATTAAAGATAACGGTGTTATTTGCGGTAGTGCCTACCACCACAGGCATACTAAAACTAAACTTGCCCGAATCGAAAACACTTAGTTTATAATCTGGTATGTTTACTACCAATCTATCTTCCTTAGATGTATCCGGTAGCATCCATCTTGCCCGTTCCATGTTTATCAGTATCTTATTTATTAGCGTATCCAGCGGTGTATTAAGCGCCTTTAGTGTGGCAGTTTGGATAACGCCATTAGGGGGTATCCCAAACCGATCCTGAAAATGCTGAACAGCTTGTATGGTAGAGGAATCAAAGATATTGCTGTTATTATTTATAGGCAAATCACCCAATGCTGTCAATCGTTTTTTAATCAAACTTATTTGCACTCCCGTATCCCCTTTTTGATAGGCATTTTTATCAGGAATCGTTGCCCAGATAGCTTGCTTTTTTAATAGGTAATAATTGGCAAGCCAGTTTTCCAGTTTTCGGTATTGACTGTTCAGTGGTTCGTAAGCACTTAATGGCTGGTTTTTGTTAACCACCAAAGAGTCTAATAGCGCAGTGGTATTTATCTTTTTTCTAGGGATAAACCAGCCAAGCTCGGCCGCATCAATATCGCTTCCCTTATACACTTTAGAAGCGTACTCAAAGAATTGCCCCGTAAACATCAACTCCGTTTTTAATGCTGCGGTATCAAGTTTCTTATCCTTTTTGCCCTCTATTTTCCGCCCATCTACCAACTCATACAATTGTTTTAGCTTAGGGTTGTAAATGCTGCTATCATCCAAACTTTCCGCGAAGTTATTTTGCAGATTGTAAAAGTTTTCAGCTTGCTCATTCAAGCCATCCTTATCAAACCAGGCAAACTCAAAGTTCCGATGTGTATAGAAATCTAAAAAGTATGACCTGTATTTTTCGAGGGAATCATTCTCATCAACAAAACGTTCTATTTGGATGCTATCCAAAAACAACCCGTTAAAAGAATTATTCAGGGTGATGCTGGTATCCGTCTTTCCCTTCTTTTTGTGCTTACACCCAATTAGCAAACAGGCAAAAACCATGGTGAGCATACAGAATCTTTTCATTTTTATTTTTTAAGGTTTATATTTATCAATAGGGCGGCCGCCACCATTCCGGCGGTTTCTGTGCGCAGGCGGGTATTGCCTAAAGAAGTAGGCAGGTAGCCCTTTTGTAAGGCCAGATTTATTTCTGCGGAGCTAAAATCCCCTTCAGGACCAATCAGTATCTGTACATTATTGTTTATTTCTAGAGTTGCCAAGGATTGTTTTACTCCCTCTTCACAATGGGCAATCAGTTTTTGTGTGTACACGGAAGTAGTAATTATTTCTTTTGCATTTGTTGGTTGCTGCAATGTGGGCAACCATGTCTGTTGGCTTTGTAGCATGGCCGCTATCAGGATGTTTTGCATCCTATCGTATCTAAAGTGTTGCTTTTCTGTTCTATCGCATAATAGCGGAATTATTTCTGAAGTACCCATCTCGGTGGCTTTTTCCAAAAACCATTCCAGTCTGCTGGCATTTTTTAAAAGCGATATGCCAATGCTCACTTTTCTACCTTCTTTTTCCTGAAAGGCACTTTCCACAATAGTCACTTCGCAGTGGCGTTTATCCTCTCTGGCTACGATGGCTTTGTGCAACCCCCCTTTGCCATCAGTCAATTGCAAATGTTCGCCCACTTTCATTCGCAATACCTGTATGCAGTGCTTGCTGGTTTCCTCATTCAAACTAAAAGCTCCAGCAGTATAAATTCCTTCCTGATAAAAATATGGTATAGACATATAGGCTAAAAAGTTGTAAGTAGTAAGTTCTAAGATTTATGTAAGAAAGAAAAGGGGAATATCTATAAATTCTCTATTATCCCAGCAATACCTTGTCCGCCACCCACACAAGCGGTTACAATACCGTATTTTTTGTCAAGACGTTTCATGTCATTTAGTAATTGAATGGTCAATTTTGCACCGGTACACCCCAAAGGATGCCCCAATGCAATGGCGCCTCCGTTTATGTTCACCTTATCTGGATTTAATCCCAGTTCCCTTATCACTGCTAGGCTTTGGCTGGCAAATGCTTCGTTCAATTCTATCAAATCAATGTCATCTATTTTCATATTTGCTTGTAGCAACACTTTTGGCACGGCGGCAACAGGCCCAATACCCATTATCCGAGGATGTACGCCAGCACTGGCACAGTTTACCAACCTGCCAATGGGCTTCAATCCCAATTCGTTCACCATCCTTTCGCTCATCACAATCACAAAGGCGGCACCATCACTGGTTTGGCTGCTATTACCCGCCGTTACTGTTCCATTTACGGCAAAAGCGGGTTTCAATTTTGCCAAAGCCTCCACGGAAGTATCTGCACGCACGCCCTCATCAGTATTTACCACATAACTTCTAGTTGCTTTCTTGTTCTTTTCATCCAAATAAACTTCTTCTACGGTAATTGGCAGTATACCACTTTTAAAATAGCCATTATCCATGGCTATTTTAGCTTTTGCGTGAGACTGATAAGCGAACACATCCTGATCTTCCCTATTAACAGAAAATTCTTTGCTAACCGCTTCGGCCGTTAACCCCATAGCCAAATAATAATCAGGCTCATCTTTGGCAATAGCATAACTAGGTACGGTTTTCCATCCCGCTGCAGGCACCAAACTCATGCTTTCCGTTCCGCCTGCAATGATACATTCCGCCATTCCCGAACGAATCTTTGCTGTTGCTATCGCAATACTCTCCAATCCGCTGGCGCAATAACGATTAATGGTAATACCCGGAATATCTATCCCCAAAGCCCTTGCAGAAATGATGCGTCCAAACTGTAATCCCTGCTCTGCTTCGGGAACGGCATTGCCCACTATCACATCGTCAATTCTTTTAGTATCTAATTGTGGTATCGAAGCAACCAATCCTTTAATTAAATCTACTGCTAGGTCATCGGGGCGCACAAAACGGAATGCCCCTCTTTTACTTTTACAAACCGCAGTGCGGTATCCGGCTACTATATACGCTTCTTGCATGACAAACACATTTTACTATCAAATGTAACCCTATAACTACTATTAAACAACAACAGACAGTCTCTTTACTGGAAGACTGTCTGCTTTTTATCGTTTATTTCATTCTTTATCCATTGGTTGTAAACCCCGGATACAACGTCATGCCGCCATCTACAAATAAAGAGATGCCATTTACATAATCGCTCTCATCGCTTGCCAACCAAACGGCAGCATTACCAATATCTTCTGGCTGACCAATTCTTTTATATGGAATAAGCGTTAATAAGCTCTCCAATGCTTCAGGCGTTTCCCATGCACTGCGGTTTATAGGCGTTTGAATGGCACCCGGACAAATACTATTGATGCGTATTTTCTTATGGGCAAACTCTTGCGCAAGGCTTTTCATCAATAACATCATTCCTCCCTTGCTGGTAGCGTAGTTGGCATGACCAGCCCACGGAATAACCTCATGAACACTGCTCATACAGATAATCTTGCCCGCAGCCTTAGACTTTGTAGGGTCTACTCCCCTTCTTAAAAACTCTCTTACAGCTTCCCTCGCACATAAAAACAGCCCGGTAAGGTTTATTCCCAACACCAAATTCCATTGATCTAATGTCATTGTCTCAAAAGGGGAATCTTTCTGGATGCCCGCATTGTTTACCAGTATATCAACGGTACCAAATTCGGCAATAGTGCTGGCAAACATCTGTTGCACATCAGCTTCTTTGCTCACATCGCATTGTAAGGAAACAGCCTTGCCTCCCGATGAGGTAATTTCTGTAACAATTGCTTCTGCCGCGTCTTTATTAGATGCCACAGGATAATTTACCACCACAGTTGCCCCTGCTACTGCCAGCGATTTTGCTACGCCTGCACCAATGCCACTGCTTGCTCCAGTAACAATTGCTACTTGATTGTCTAATTTTTTACTCATTACTTCAATTATTTATTTGTTTGTGATAGATGTAAGTTCATAACGACTAAAAATAATGAATTGTATTTGCATTATGGCATATCGTTTTGATAAGTCTAAAAAAAAGTTATTAATATGCCAGTTCACCTATTCATTACATAATCTTTCTTGAATTCCAAGGGATAAGCTGCAACTATACCTTATTTGAGCGTAAAAACAAGTTTTTTTCCTCGAAAAAAAATCACTATTCCTCGAAGAAAAAAGGCTCTCTTTTATGAATAAATTAGACTTTTTAATGAAGAAATTGATTGCAAAATTTATCCTTAAAGCCATCAACTATTATTTTTATAATGGATTAATGCTACATTCTTCAGCTTTTAATCTGTTTTTCATGTATTCATTTTACCACTTATCCATTCGGATAAAATTATTATTTGGCTATATATTCTTATTAGTTATTGATTTACAATAATTTATAACTACACATATATCTATCCTTAACCTATTACCATTAAAAACTTAGTACTTTGTTTTGCATAGTACTGTAAAAACCTTCATCTTTGTGCCGTGAAAGTTAAATGTTACCGATTGCCGGATGTTGGTAACAGAAGACTTTGAAGAAATAACATTGAATCATTTAGTTTTTAAAAGGAAAATTTATGGACATACAAAACACACAAAGTCAGATGCGGAAGGGGGTGCTGGAATTCTGCATCATGTCTGTGATACGACAAGGGGAGGTTTATCCAAGTGACATTGTAGATAAGATGAAAGCCGCTAACCTGAACATACTGGAAGGCACGCTTTATCCGCTACTCACAAGATTAAAAAACGCTGGCTACCTCACTTACCGATGGGTGGAAAGCAATAGTGGCCCACCACGGAAGTATTTTGTAATGACAGAGGAAGGCCTACAGTTTTACGAAGCACTGGAAAGCACCTGGAAAGAACTGGCCGACGCCGTACATGCACTTACACAAAACATAGAACACACCAATCCAACAGAAACCGAAACAATACTTTAACCTACAAAATATAAATGAACATGAAAAAAGTAATTAACATCAACTTTCAAGGCAGGGTAGTTCCTATTGAAGAGAATGCTTACGATATCCTAAAGCAATATGTGGATAGCCTGCGCCGCTATTTTGCAAACGAGGAAGGAAAGGACGAAATAATAAATGATATTGAAAGCCGTATTGCAGAACTTTTTGCCGAAATACTGAAGAAGGGCAGTACCTGCATTACCGATGAGGATGTAAATAATATTATCAAGAGTATGGGTAGGCCCGAGGACTTTGATGATGAGGAAGCAAAGGTACATTCGCAATTGGGCGGCAATCCTACTGAAGAAAAACATAGTACAAAGGAAACTTTTACCACAGGTAGCCGCCGTTTGTATAGGGATGAAAATAATAAGGTACTTGGTGGGGTTTGTAGTGGGATTGCCAATTATTTTGGTATCGATCCATTGATAATTCGTATTCTGGCAGTATTAGGAAATGTATTTTCCTTTTGGACTTACCTTATACTCTGGATTGCCATTCCTAGTACTGCCACACAAATAATTGGTAGTTCGCGCAAGCGTTTGCTAAGGGATATGGACGATAAGATAATTGGCGGTGTTTGTAGCGGATTGGGTCATTATTTTGGTATAAAAGTGTGGATACCAAGGGTATTATTCCTTATTCCTTTTCTGTCTTTTGTAACGCAGTGGCATCATTGGAGTCTGTTTGGTTTCCCGCATTTTGTAAGTCTTTCGTTTAGCCCGGGCGCATCCGTTCTGTATATTATCTTATGGATGGTATTGCCAGAAGCTGTTACAAGTGCAGATAAATTGGAGATGAAGGGAGAACGTGTTGATTTGAACAGCATCAAGAATACCATACAAACAGATATGGAAGGTTTTAAGGGAAGGGCTGAAAAGTTTGGTGCCGATTTAAAAACCAGGGCTGAAGGATTGGGTAAGGATTTTGGTCCCCGTGCACAATCATTTGGCAACGAGGTTACGGATGCGGCAAGGCGTACAAGCTTGGGCTTGGGCGGGGTTATTATCTTGATAGTAAAAATATTTGCTTACTTCATTTTGGGTGTGGTTTTGTTCAGCCTTATAGTTGGTTTGTTTGCGGCCGGCGTTGCGTTTATAGGTATTTCTCCGGTGTTCAATTATATTTTTACTGATGGATGGGAAACCGCCCTTGCATGGATTGGCATATTGCTTTGCGTATGGAGTCCTATCATTGGCATCATCATTTTTGTAGTTCGCCGCATCACAAAAGCAACGCGCAACAGTGGTTTGGTTAGGTACATATTCCTTTCCTTATGGATTGCCGGGTTGATTTGTCTAGTCAGTTTATTTGTTTGCATCAGAAATGATTTCAGGTATAAAAGCACGGGTACAGATGAAAAGGTTGTCTTGACCAATCCTAAAATAGATAAACTGGAAGTGGAGCTAAGTGGATATGGCAGTAACTGGCATGGCAGGCATTGGTTGAAAATAGAACCTTTTGAAGGTATAGATACCGATACTGTTTTTGTGCCGAATACAGACATCAGGATTATAAAATCATTATCTGACAGCTTTGAAGTGACTGTCCTAAGGGTGAGTAATGGTAGTACCCGGAACTTAGCTAATGATTTGGCTGATAAGATAAAATATTCCATCACCCAAAAAGATTCTATCCTGTCTTTATATAAAGGTATCCAAATAAACACTACCGATAAATTCAGAAACCAAAGGATGATAATTACCATTGCAGTGCCAGTAGGAAAGAAGATTAAGGTGGATGATAAGATTGGCTGGAGAACACACCTTGATTTTGGTATGAATAGTAACGATTGGAACTGGAGGGATGATTATGGTAATGAAGATGAGATGAATTGGGAGACCAATAAGGAATATATCATGACCACGAAAGGGTTGAAACAATTGGACAGGATGGGGAGCCTGATTGATGAAAACGGGCACGACAACAATAACGAAGACATTAAGCAAAGATTGGACGAACTAAAGCAAGATATTGATGACAAACAACGTGAGATGGATGATAAAAAGCGGGAACTAAAGGAACAATTGGATGAGCAGCAAAGGGAACTTGACGAGAAGAAACGTGAATTGAAACTGAATGCCGATAGTGCTGCCGAGAAAGGCAAATACCAAAAAACAGTAGTGGTGCCCAATAATAGCAAGGTAAAACCTGCCGAAAGCGAAACGGATCAACTGCCGTCTTTGATAAATGTAATTTAGGAAAATGTTGATGTAGATAATACTGGTTAAAGTAGGGGGGTAAAAGGTCACCATTTCATTCTTGAAAAGGTGGCCTTCCCTTTTTTAGGGTGTTTTATCAGTAATTTGTTTTGCATAATCTGGTTAGATTTCTTCTATTGTTACAATGATATCGTGTTCGCATGACTATGATTTGCCGACTTTTCAGAAGTTGGTAAACCTAAATGTAGTGTACTCTGTTCAGTAGATTTGGCAACTTCCAAAAAAGTTACCAGATCATCATTCCCTCACGTCCATCCCATTTTTTGGGTGTTACAATTTCCTTCAGGATGACAGCGAAAGGGAACTAACCATACAAAAAAAGAGCCGCTAGAAAATTTCTAGCG
>JANYEU010000237.1 GCA_025362915.1 Chitinophagaceae bacterium
CCGCAACTTTATGCGTACGAAGCGCAATGCTTCCGAAAAGGGACTTGTTGTATTCACACATAATAAATGTCCCTTTTCATTTATTTATTGTATTTCAGAATTTATCTCTTAAAAATATTACCGAACTATTGTCAATAACATATCTGTCATTTAAACTTCTCCCCTAGCTTAAGTGTTCAGCATAGCTGGTCAATTGGGCTTATAAGTCGAACCAGTTTTTAACTGGAATACACTTAGATTATTTCCTTTTTAAATCTTAGCCTTTTACTCTCCAATTACTGCATGAATCTATTTATGAACTAGACCCCGACATTCATGCGTCAGTTGGGAATTTCTCCTGGTGAAGTGTTCTAAAACAAAAGAGCAGTCAATACATCACCTGTATAAACTGCTCTTAAAATATACTAATTACGATTTAAAACATACTCCCCTACAAATATTCCAGTAGGGTACTCTTTAGAAGCTAACTAAATTCAGTGAATTCTTGTGCGCATATTCTTTAGCTTCCTCTTCAGTATCAAAAAATACATACAACATCTCGAAGTCCTCAATGCTTATCAACTGGTATATCTTTAATGCACCCTTGCCTGTAGGCCTTATGAAATACCCTTTTGCCTTATCCTTATCGTTCTTCATCTTTTCGTCATTTAGAGTTGATGCCATCGCATTGCTGTTTAGTCATGTAAAGATGCAAAAAAATACAACATGATTTAATATAATTACACCTCATTGTACACAAATAATTCACAATCCGATAACTATCCCAATATTTCATGCCCCATTTTATCTCTCTTGGTCTCTAAATACTTCTCATTATACTGGTTGGGTTTGATTTCAATTGGAACAATTTCCACTATTTCCAGTCCATATCCTTTTAATGCAGCCCTCTTTTTGGGGTTATTACTCATCAACTTCAACTTGGAAACACCCAGCAACTTCAGCATCTGTGCGCCCACGCCATAATCCCGTTCATCCATGGCAAATCCCAAGTGTAAGTTTGCTTCAACAGTATCCATTCCCTCTTCCTGTAATTTATAGGCTCTAAGCTTATTCAATAAGCCAATCCCCCTGCCCTCTTGGTTCATATATAATATAACGCCCTTCCCTTCTGTTTCTATCATTTGCATGGCCTTATGTAACTGTTCACCACAATCGCACCTAAAGCTGGCCAATATATCTCCGGTAAAACAACTGCTATGTACGCGGGTAAGAACTGGTTCATCTTTTTCCCATTCGCCCTTTATCATTGCCAAGTGTTCAGCACTACTACTCTTATCCTTGAAGGCAATCAATTTAAAATGCCCATACTTTGTTGGCATGTCCACACGCACCTCTTCTTCTACCAAGCTGTCTATAGCCAACCGATATTCTATCAAGTCTTTGATGGAGATTATTTTTAAATCAAACTTTTCTGCAATCTTTTTCAACTCTGGCAATCTTGCCATTGTACCATCTTCATTCATTACTTCTACCAAAACACCGGCAGGTTCCAAACCAGCAAGCCTAGCCAAGTCAATTGTGGCTTCCGTATGCCCTGTTCTCCGAAGTACGCCTCCATTCTTTGCAATCAATGGAAATATATGTCCCGGTCTTCCCAAGTCAGTTGGTTTTGTTTCTGTGTCAATCAATGAAAGTATTGTTTTAGACCTGTCCGATGCAGATATACCTGTTGTGGTTTCTGGTGAGATCAAATCAACTGATACAGTAAAAGCCGTCTCATGAAGTGATGTATTTGAGCTTACCATTGGAGTAAGTTCCAATTCTGTACATCTATCTTCCGTTAGGGCAATACAAATTAGTCCCCTCCCCTCTTTACTCATAAAATTGATGGCTTCTGGCGTTGCATAGCGGGCAGCCATGATGAAATCCCCTTCATTCTCACGATCCTCATCATCCACCACTATTACCATCTCTCCTCTCTTTATGGCTTCTATCCCTTTTTCTATCTTATCTAACATTAAATTCTAATTTTTTGTAAAAGTATGATGACTTGTCTTAAACAAGACCTCTATGTGGTATGAATTACATATATCGTAACACAAGTGTTCATTATATACAGGACAAATTCTCTTTTTTCGTTTTACCATTGTTTAAGTGCCATCCAAAACAATACTTTAAACCGAACCATTCATTTCAGACATTCTCTTTTTCTTAATGTTATGGTATAAAAAAAGCTCCCGAATTAAATCAGGAGCTCTTGTGAGTGCCCAGAACAGGAATCGAACCTGCACATCCTTTCGAACGGCAGATTTTGAGTCTGCTGCGTCTACCAATTCCGCCATCTGGGCGTTTCGAATCGGAGTGCAAATATAGGGGCATTGATGTTAAGTTAAAAAAAAAAGTCTATTATTTTCAATTATATTTTGTCAATAGTTCGGTAATATTTTTAAGAGATAAATTCTGAAATACAATAAATAAATGAGAAGGGACATTTATTATGTGTGAATACAACAAGTCCCTTTTCGGAAGCATTGCGCTTCG
>JANYEU010000269.1 GCA_025362915.1 Chitinophagaceae bacterium
CCTCTAAATGTAGAGCCAGCCCCGAAATCTAATTCGCCATTTATCTGCCAGAAAATATGGTTTATGTTGGCACCATTTATCAGTTTTACATTCGATCCTGCACTACTGGCAAAAGCACCATTTATTTTAAATATAAATAAGGCGTTGGTATCTCCTTGGGCATCCAAAGTCAAAATACCGTTTAAGGTAGATGCAGCTCCATTGCAATATGTGCTTGGGGTAAGTATTTCACCATTGCCCAAACCTGCAGTAAGCAAAGTACCACAAGTCCTTGTACTCAAATCAGCATAAGCACTAAACACAGCTGTTGATGCGGCTGTTGATGCAGCGTCTACCACGTGTACCGTACCATTCACTATTCCTGGAAGGAATCCGTTAAATGCTCCGGCATTTGTTCCTATATCGCCTGTTACGACACTTGCACCGGTGTTATTGATTGCACCCGCTGCGGTAAATAGGGTAAAATTGGCAGCAGCTCCGAGGTTAGGCACCTGTGAATAACTAGCAAAGGGTAAGAAGGACACTACCATAAAGGCGATCCTGGAAAGTAATTTCCTGTTCATGTTTGTTTATTTGTTTGTTGTTAAGTTAAATTGTGAGAGTGTAAGAAGTTGTTTGGGCTAATTATGGCATACGTTTGTCCCTATGATTTAAACCTAGCAAAATTTTGCAACCATAGTGTAACACCTAGGGTTAAAATTTAACGTAGTTACAATCAATATAAAAACTTACGTAAGTAAAATCCAATAATTAATTAAGACAGCTTCTAAAGCTTATTCTTGGTAGGCGTAACAAATACGCCTTATCTCGCGGGGGGAACGTAAAAAACAAGATGATTGAAGTGGAACATGCCAATTGCAAAACCTTGTAGGGTTGTGCCAGATAAATGGAAATTTTTGCCAAAAGAGGCAACGTGATAACTAGAAACTGAAAACATAAAATCAATGTGTTAGGAAACGAATGAAACTAATAAAAACCTTATTTAAAAACACTAAATAAGTATGCGCTTGTTATGCTCTTTAAAAACTAAATTGAACCGCAAAAATGTTACAAAAAATCATCATAAGAAATCCCTTAAACAAGGGGGTGCCGGTATTCGTGAAAATTAAAGGATATTTTTTCTCTTAGCATATTGAATTATAACACCTCATTAAATACACTATTACGTGTAAGTAATACATAGTTGGACATTATAAACGTTTCTTTTAGTGATATTATTGTATGGCATCTATTATTTTTAGTTTCGCTGATATAGATGAACCGCATATAACCTGCCTTCGCTTCGGTAACTTATTTATATTGAAACATTGCTTATTCTATCAATCATCCCCCCCAATTCATCTACGATTGCCTCCATTTATTGAACTTTATCATGCATTTATTGAACTTTTATAAGCGTTTATCGAACTTTTCCCTTCATTTATTGAACTTTTACTAGCCTTTATCGAACTTTGTAGGCGTTTATTACTCTTTTATAAGCATTTATTGAACTTTTACAAGCGTTTAGTGCTCTTTGTCAAGCATTTATTTTTGCCTTTCAGTGATTTATTTGTTTTTTAAACCCAAGAAAGATACTTTTTCTCGCAATATTTTAACACTGTAAACCATTGTGCGAATCTCTATTAGGTAATGAAACATACTAGGTGTTTGAAAAAAGTCTTTAATATCTATAACCCAATTTACTTTGGGTATAATGATTGAACCCTTTCGGAATTTACAAATTACCTTTGCGGTCATTATGCGTAGTAAACTTTTTATATACCTCGGTTTCTTTATTGTATTGGTATTGTCTTTCTGGTTTTTTCTATTCAACGGAACTGATGCTTGGAAGGCAAAACTGCCCGTATTGAGTTATGTAAAATCCTTTTCGTTCAAGAATCAGGATAATATGGTATTTACTGAAAAAGACATGCTGGGCAGGGTAACCGTTGTGGAATACTTTTTTACTACGTGTAAGGGCATCTGTCCACGGTTGAATAGTAACATGCACACTATTTATGATCAGTTTAAGAATGAACCCAACTTCTTGATTGTCTCCCACACCTGCAACCCAGAAACAGATAGCGTACCCCGCATGAAACACTATGCCGACAGCCTGAAAGTAGATACCAAGAAATGGGTTTTTCTTACAGGAAAAAAAGATAGTCTTTACTTCCAGGCCCGTAACAGTTATCTATTGGATGACCCCAAGAACTCCTTGGAAAAGATAGAAGACCAGTTTATACATACCCAATTCTTTGCCTTGGTGGATAAGGATGGAAAGGTACGTGGACAGATATATGACGGACTTAAACAGGACGAACTGGACAGATTGAAAGAAGATATTGCCAATCTTTTAAAAGAGAAAAGCAGTAATAGCAACTTTGCAAACAACATATTTAACCCGTAGTTTAGTTATGAATGATGAGTTTAGTACCCCTTTCATAACTCATCATTCATAGCTCATCATTCATAACTAGATAAATGTACTCCACAGACATATTAAAATCGTACAAGCTTAGCATCACCGAGAGCAGGATCCAGATACTGGAACTGTTTCATGAAAGCAAGGGCGCATTGGCACATGCAGACATAGAAAAGAAATCTGCTGCCATGTTTGATAGGGTTACCATCTACCGAACGCTACAAACATTTGTAGAAAAAGGCATCATACATACCATCCCAACGGCTGATAACAGTGTGCTTTATGCCCTTTGCAAAGACAACTGCGAGGCAGGACATCACCATGACAACCATGTACATTTTATATGCGATATCTGTAGTACTACCTACTGCTTGGAGAAGGTTACAATACCCAAAGTACAGCTTCCAGAAGGCTTTATTCAGAAGCAAGCTGACGTGGTGGTAAGTGGCATTTGCAAAAATTGCAAGTAAATTCCCTTTATCTCCACTATATTTAGCGTCCAAGC
>JANYEU010000276.1 GCA_025362915.1 Chitinophagaceae bacterium
CGACGGTAAGCGTTGGCAGATTATCGTATCCTGGCAAAATGGGTTTTCCTTTAAAGATTCTTTTTACCGTAATCATGAAGAAAAGAACAATGCCATAACCAAGATAGGTATAGAATATAAGGAAGAGGCTGATCCAAAATGTAAGCTTCATAAGCGAGAGTTTGTGGGGGTAAATATATTGTTTTTAGCAGATCAGATTTTGTAGTCTTAAATTAAATCATCTTCAAAATGATTTATAATTAATCGTAATAGTCTTTGTATCATGTCATTACCTTCCAATTGAAAGTAAATTTTTTCCATTTGAAAGTAAATTCTTTCCATTTGAAACTAAATTGGTTGCAATTGAAAGTAAATTCCTTCCATTTTAAAGTAAATTGGTTGCAATTGAAAGTAAATTCTTTCCAAATGAAACTCATTTCCCTTCATTGTAAGTCATTATCTCTTGCACAATTCTTAAAATAATTATTCTTTCTTTGAATTAAAATGATTTCATTTGATAAATGGCAAGAAAACATAAAACCCATTAAAGCATTTATTAACTAGCATAAAAACATGGTGTATGAAACATTTTGCTGTAGGCATATTATGTTGTTGGATTATTAATAATTTTGGCTACAGTCAGTCTAATATAAGTATTAAAGAAGTGAAAATAAGATATGTTGATGTGGAAATTGAAACTCCATTTGCAATACCTTGTGACTCTTTTGAACCATTATTTAGAAATTCTTATAAAGAAATGGTAATACTTGATCCTATGCGGTTAGCTATGTTTTATAAAATCATAAAAAAGCAATATTTTTAAAGGAAAAGCGCAATATTGATGTGAGAGTGAAAGCTTATATTAAGTTTAAACAAACAAATAAAACGACAGTAATCTGTTTAGATGGAATGGAGAATATTGCAATAAACGGTGTTCTCATAGATAAAAGCAAAGAGTTTTCCTTGTTTATAAAAAAACAACTATACCCCACCAATTAAGTGTCTAGTCAGGGTTATTCTCCAGACTGTTGTAGTCCGATAATCCAGAATAAATTAAAGCATAAACCCTATCAAAGCTAAATTTTAAAATAGTTCTCCCTTCTCTTAATTAAATTGATTTCATTTGTCAACTAATAAACAGGCAGTAATCCCAATAATTTAAAACAAATAACGATGAAGTCATTCAGTATAGAAGAAATAAATGCAACCCTAAAAGGAACGTTGGTTGGCAATACCACCCAACTAATCACCGCACCCGAGCAATTGGAATGGGCCACAGATACCCAGATAACTTTTATTGGCAGTAAAAAATACATAAAGCTGTGGGAAACATCCAAGGCTTGTGCGGCCATTGTAACCGAAGGTTTTGATATAGAACCCGGCGAAAACAGAGCATTGATAATGGTGAAGAATGCCGATACGGCAATGGCGCAATTGCTAGAATTGTTTATAGAAGAAGGCCCCGTATTTGAAGAAGAAATACATTCTACAGCGGTTATCCACCCCACAGCATCTATTGGAAAAGGGAGTAAGATTGGGGCAGGCTGCTACATTGGTAAAAACGTGGTGATAGGCAACGGAACCGTCATTTACCCCAACGTAACCATCATGGATAACGTAACTATTGGCAGTGTAACAACAATATGGTCGGGTACAGTGATACGTGAACGCAGCGTAATTGGCAGCTATTGTATTTTTCATGCAAACGTGAGTATTGGTGCAGATGGCTTTGGATTTAGACCAAGCCCAGATGGTAAGGGCTTACTAAAAATACCGCATATTGGCAATGTAGTTATTGGCAATGCGGTAGAAATAGGCGCTAATAGTTGTGTAGATAGGGGCAAATTCAGTTCTACCGTTATTGGTGATGGATGTAAGATAGATAACCTTGTGCAGATAGGGCATAACTGCAAGATGGGGCGTTGCTGCATCATGGCAGGAAGCAGTGGATTAGCTGGTTCTGTAACGCTTGGCGATGGGGTAATTATTGGTGGCGGTGCTTGTATATCAGATCATGTAACGCTGGGTAATGGTGTGTTGGTAGGCGGACAATCGGGGGTAATCAATAACTTCGAAGACGGTAAAAAAGTACTGGGCTATCCTGCAATAGACTCTAGGGATGCCTTGAAACAATGGGTAATACTGCGGAAGTTGGTGAAGGAAAGCAAATAAACTTTTAGTTGAAAGTCGAGAGTCAAAAGTTGAGATGTTTTCCTTTTGACTTTCGACTTTCCACTTATGACTTTCAACTATTTCTCTGTCAATCCCTTTACCTCAAATATCTTAGGCCAGTATTTACCAGTTATGAATAATCTATTGGTGGCTTTATCGTAGGCAATGCCATTCAGTACTTCTGCCTTTTCCGCATATTCCGGGAAGTACTTTTCTTTCGTTCCACCAAAATCTGCCTTGCCTATCACCTTTCCGCTTTCTGGGTCTATCTTGATAATCATATCTGTTTGCCAAACGTTTGCCAAAATATATCCGTTGATGTATTCCAACTCATTCACATTAGCCACTGGCCCATTATTATCGGTAACGCCAATTGTACTCATCACCTTAAAAGTTTCAGGGTCACGGAAATAGAGATTACTGCTACCATCGCTGTTTATCAGTTGCTTGCCATTGTTTGTCATTCCCCATCCTTCGCCATCGTACGTAAACTCCTTCAGCTTGGCAAAAGTCCTGGCATCATATTCAAAACAGGTTTTCTCCTTCCACGTCATTTGGTAAATCTTATCGTTCAGGATGGTAATCCCTTCACCAAAATACTTCTTATCCAAAGGCGTTTTCTTGGTGGATTGTCCTGTTTTCAAATCCACTGTAACTAGCTTACTGATACCATATTGCCCACCACTTTCGTATAAGACATTATCATGAAATTCTAACCCTTCTGTATAAGTGCTTGTGTCGTGCGGGTATTGATTGGTAATTGTGTAGGTAAGTTGGAGAGGTTCATTGTTTGTAGTATTTGTGACGGGAGGATTCTTTACATCATTGTTATCACAGCCAATGAGGAAAAGAAAGGGTAATACGAATACTATTTTATTAATCATTTTTATCATTAAAATTTCTTTACTCATTGGTCGCAAAGGAAAAGTAAAATTGCTTTATATGTTCTTTCCCCGACAATATTGTTAAATAATTTGCATTTTTTGTTATTCTACAAACACACACCGTTTTGTTTGCTAAGCAAAATTTCTTTTTTCAATCCAATAAACTATGTTTGCCCCCACTTTTAATAAAACAAAGAAATGAATTTTAGCAAGGTCAACAACATTGTGGGATGGGCGGTATGCCTCATAGCCTGTACCGTTTATATCCTGACCGCAGAGGCAGGAGGTAGCTTCTGGGATTGTGGCGAGTTTGTAAGTAGCTGTTTCAAGGTACAGATACCTCACCCACCGGGAGCCCCGTTGTTCATCTTGTTAGGTAGAATCTTCATCATTCTTTTTGGAAACAATCCGCTCACTGCTGCCAAGGCGGTTAACACATTGAGTGCCTTGGGTAGTGGTTTTTCTATCCTTTTCCTTTTCTGGAGTATCACACACTTTGCCCGCAGGATACTGAAGGTAAAAGTAACTGACACCATCAATTCTTATCAGGCTTGGAGCATCATGGGAGCCGGTGTGGTAGGTGCTTTGGCCTATACTTTTAGCGATAGTTTCTGGTATAGTGCTGTTGAGGGTGAGGTATATGCCATGAGTTCTTTCTTTACTGCCATTGTGTTTTGGTGTATCCTTAAATGGGAACAAAACGCTGATGAACCAGGTTCTGACAGATGGATTATAGCTGTATTCTTTCTAATTGGCTTATCCATTGGTGTACACTTGTTAAGCTTGTTAACCATTCCTGCTACTGTATTGGTATATTATTATAGAAGACAACACACTTTTAATTATAAGGTTATCCGCTCTTGGTTTTTAAAATTAGTGATTGGTGGTGGTATTTTAGCCTTCATAATGGCATTGATCAGCGCTAGTCACGAAGCCAATGATGCACGTGGATTGACTACCGATACTACTATGGCAGGACTAATGATTTTAGGAACCATCATGGCTGTTGGTGCCTTGTTCCTGATTGAGAAACTGGGTAAAAAGAATAAGGAATACGCTGGTGGTGTTTATATTTTCTTCTTGATTGGTTGTGTGCTACTGGGCATTGTTCAAGTAGGCGTCATTCAATATAGCATTGGCTTTGCAGGTTATTTTGACAGGATGTTTGTTAATAGTTTCAACCTGCCTTTCTTCTCTGGGTTTACGTTTGCCTTCATTGCCATTGCGGTCGGTATCTGGTATGGTTTGCGTATTGCCAACAAGAATGGCTGGGCTTTATTGCGTGTTGGTCTTTGGAGTTTTGCCTTCATGTTGATAGGCTATAGCTCTTATCTTACTACCATGATCCGCAGTAGTGCAGACCCTGCCATTGACATGTATAATGTAGATAATCCATTAAGTCTTGTGGGTTACTTGGGTCGTGATCAATATGGTGATTTTCCTTTGTTGTACGGACAAAAGTTTACTGCTCAACCGGTTGATTATAAAACTACCAGTACCAAATACCAAAAAGGAAAAGAGAAATATGTAGAGATAGGCAAGGATGGTCATTATGTATATGCTCAGGAAGACAAGATGGTTTTACCACGTGTTTGGGATGCAAGTAACGACCAGAACCATGCTGATTACTATGCTTATATGCTGGATATAAACAAGAATAAGGATGGCAGTTTTGACCGTACCCCTAATCAGGGCGACAATCTATACTTCTTTGTTTCTTACCAGTTCTATTGGATGTATTTCCGCTATTTCATGTGGAACTTTAGCGGTAAACAGAACGATATAGAAGGTATGTTCGGGGGAAATGTCCGGGATGGCAACTGGCTATCTGGTATTCCATTTATAGATAATGCATTATTGGGCGATCAATCTGCCATGCCGGATAGCATGAAGAATAATAAGGCGCATAACACCCTATTTATGCTTCCATTCATACTTGGTTTATTGGGTGTTTACTACCAGTATAAACACAATAGGGGGGATGGTTTTGTCACGTTCCTTTTGTTCTTCTTTACGGGATTGGCCATTATTCTTTACCTAAACCAGGCAGGATATCAGCCCCGTGAGCGTGATTATGCCTTTGCGGGAAGCTTCTATGCTTTTGCAATATGGATAGGTTTGGGTGTGTTGATGGTAAGCGAATGGTTAACCAAACTTAAATTGTCACAAACAGTAGCTGCTACTTTGGCTACGCTAAGTTGCCTATTGGCAGTGCCTGTAATAATGGGACAACAAGAATGGGATGACCACGACCGTAGCAAGAAAACATTGTCTAGGGATTTGGCCAAGGACTACCTGGAAAGCTGTGCACCTAATGCCATCCTTTTCACCTTTGGCGATAATGATACCTATCCTTTGTGGTATGCGCAGGAAGTGGAAGGCATCAGACCGGATATCAGGGTTATTAACAATAGTTTGTTGGGTATAGACTGGTACATCAACCAGCTTCGTTATAAGATAAACTTGAGTGATTCGATAGATGTAATCTATAATTCCGATCAGATAGAGGGTAGAAAAAGGGATTATGTTCCTTTCCAAGCCAATGCCAGTTATCCTGATACAAGGTATTATGATTTGGATTCTATCATGCGTAGTTATGTAGGTAGTGATGATGCTGATAAGGTTCAAAACCGTGGCGAAGGTGAGTTTATCAATACATTCCCAGTACACAAGATTAGTGTTCCTGTAAATAAGAACTTTGTTCGTAGCAATGGTACTGTTACTGCAAAAGACAGCGTGGTAAACGAATTGAAGTTTGATATTCCTAAGTCTTCTTTATATAAGAATGACTTGGCAGTCTTGAACATCATTGCAGCAAATCATTGGAAACGTCCTATCTGTTTCACTTCTTCTTTTGGAGAATTAGGCTTTGGTAAATACTTACGTAAAGATGGTCTTAGCTACCGTTTGGTACCTGTGGAAGGTGATGAGTGGAATGCAGATTGGGCTATGGACAAGATGATGAACAAGTTTAGTTTTGGTAATGCAGACTTGCCTAGTGTTTATTATGATGAAGAAAACCGTAGACATCTATTGACCATCCGTTCTTCTTATGCAGAGTTAGCCAGCTATCTTGCTGCTAGAAATAGAAAGGAAGATGCACGCAAACTGTTGGAAAAAGCTGATAAGGGTATGAGTCAAGAGAACTTTGGTTATGGAATGGTTAGCCGTGG
Organism: Chitinophagaceae bacterium; assembly: GCA_025362915.1. GTDB lineage: Bacteria > Bacteroidota > Bacteroidia > Chitinophagales > Chitinophagaceae > Parasediminibacterium. The sequence continues at coordinate 6,209 of JANYEU010000276.1, forward strand.
AAACATGCACAACCGCACCAGTTTAATGTTCTTGGAAGCTTGTTATAGGGCAGAAGACAAGCCATTGGCAGAAAAGGTATACAATTCTGTGAAGAAAGACCTTGAGCAACAAATAAAGTATTACAATACTTTAGAAGGCAAGAAAGCCGATAACATGGGCGAAGAAAGAAGAATGGCAGAAAGCTATATCAAAGGATTGGAAGATATGAAAAAGAACTTTGAGGCGGTAAAGGTGGTATCACCAGAGCAATCTATAAAGCACTAGATATAGTCGAAAGTCGATAGTAAAAAGTCGAAAGTTATAAGTTAAAGGTTAAGGGTTAAAGTATAAGGTTGATAGTTATCTTTGGTAATATCGACTGACATACAAAAGCTTTTATTTTGACTAATAACTTTCGACTTTTTCATTTCATCTGTCGACTCTCGACTTTTGACTTTTAACTTTCAACTAATAACACATGGCCTTAAGCAGAATTTGGAGTGCATTTATCATAATAGCCATTAGCGTGGCATTGTTTAAATGTGTTTATTTTCAGGATGTAGATATTTTTAGCCGAATGGTTGTTGGCAAGGCCGACGACCCCACCAATCCCTTAAAAGTGGATGGCATCATCCCTACCTGCAAGGCCGCTGTTGATTTATGTATCAACTTAGTAGGGGTAATGGCCTTGTTTATGGGGTTCATGAGCATTGCCGAGAAAGCAGGAGGCATCCGGTTATTATCCAAGATCATCGGTCCATTCTTCAGTAAACTATTCCCCGATTTACCCAAAGGTCATCCTGCCATGGGTTATATGATGATGAACTTTTCTGCCAATTTACTTGGTCTGGATAATGCCGCAACTCCCTTTGGCATAAAGGCAATGGAAAGTTTGCAAGAGATAAACGCCGAGAAAGACACAGCCTCCAATGCACAGATAATGTTTTTGTGCCTTCATGCTGCCGGCCTCACATTGATACCCGTAAGCATTATAGCCACCCGCGCATCCATGAAAGCAGCCAACGCCACCGACATATTTGTGCCTTGCATGATAGCCACCTTTGTAGCCACGCTTGCCGCCATGCTCATCATTGCCTTTAAACAGAAGATAAATATGTTGCAACCCATCATATTGGCTTGGGTGTTGGGGTTGTCTGCCGTTATTGCTTCGCTGGTAGTTTACCTTACAAGGCTTAATGCCGATGGCGTTCAATCTTTCTCTAAAGTATTGAGTAATGGATTGATATTATTCATTTTTGTATTGATAATAGTTGGTGCATTATATAAGAAGATAAACATTTTTGATGCATTTGTAGAAGGCGCAAAAGGTGGCTTCGAAACCGCCATCCGCATCATTCCCTATTTGGTGGGTATGCTGGTAGCCATTAGCCTTTTGCGCAGCAGTGGCACGTTCGAAGCCATTATTTCTGGCATGAAAGCCCTGTTTGGTTACTTCGGTGCCGATACCCGCTTTGTAGATGGAATCCCTACTGCCCTTATCAAACCATTAAGTGGCGGTGGGGCAAGGGGAATGATGGTGGATACGATGAAAACTTATGGTGCGGATTCCTTTGCTGGACGGTTGGCCTGTATTCTACAAGGCTCGTCTGATACCACCTTTTATGTAATATCTGTTTACTTTGGCGCGGTAGCCGTAAAAAACACCCGCTATGCTGTTGGGGCAATGCTATTGGCTGATTTGGTAGGCATCATTACTTCCATCCTTTTATGCTATTTATTTTTTGGTGGATAGGAAAGAATAAAATACGGTTATGCTAAAATGATTTTTTTTATTGACATATCATATAAAACAAAGCGGTCATCCCGAATGGAGATGACCGCTTTGTTTTATAATTACTACCTCCTAGATAAACTTTATGGTTATTACCGTTTTGCCAGTACCCATATTCATTACAAACAAACAACGCTTATCGTCCGTATATCCTAAATCTGTTGGATTGAAGGTATCTGTAGAGTTGGGATTTATTACCACAAAAGGATCGCCAGCCCCAGGAATTTTCACCAAGCCTGTAGTGTAATAGGCATGTAAAATATCTGGTCCCACACTTGTAAACTTTAGGTTTGTTTCGGCAGGATCCAGTTTGCGCTTGTTTATCCTTCTCGGTTTATTCGTTTTTAAGGTAGCAACAAATGTTGTTTGAAACGAATCTTGCAACAATGCTACAGGCATAAAATCTTCCATCGATTTTGGTGTCTGAAAAAACCTCATTACCAAACCACCATAAACATAAAACATTTTTTCTGCCGCTGCCAAAGTAGCTTCGTCCAAAGCGGTAAGGGCAGTATCTATGGTAGTTATCTGTCCGCTTTGCTTGGTACGGGCAGTTTTAAAACCAGCCAAAAAAGTTACAATCTCTGCCTTCACGGTAGCCAATGCGGCATCTGTACCAATGCCAGCAATAAGGGCTTCCAAAGCAATTATCCTACTTGCCACCGTTCCGCTCTGAAAAGGAGTACGATGCTTTGAAAACAATGACTTGTAGGCAGCCGATGAACGGTTATGCACTCCCTGAATCGCCACATCCCAGTTGCCAATATTGGTTATTAGTTCCTCCACATTTTGTTGTACATCCAATGTTTTACCAGGATTGCTTGTTTTTAGGGCATTCCATGCAGCAAAACTTGTATCGTAAGTAACATTGAATGGATGGAAAACGGTATATAAATCATGTATGGCCGTATCTGCTATGCCGGCAGCTAGGTTTTCATCCAATTTATTAAAAATTTCTTTGGCGGTAATGTGTGTGCGGTTAGTGAGGGGGATAATGAAATTATCGGACCGAATCCAATTAGGTGTAGACATAGCAAGCGTTTTATTTATTTAATAAAATGTAAAACACGCTGCTGCGCCAACGATTTTTCAAAGTTGGCACTAAGCATTGGATATCCAACGCTTTATTTTCCATTTGTGCATAACTTGCATTTGACCCCATAAAACCTACAGACTGCTCTCTGGGAGCTGGAACTAGCAAAAACAACTCTTTGAGGTACTCCCGAACGTTCGGGAGCAGCAAAAACAACTCTTTGAGGTACTCCCGAACATTCGGGAGCAGTAAAAACAACTCTTTGAGGTAGTATCGAACGTTCGGGAGCAGTAAAAAGACTTTTTTGGGTACTATACATGTGTAAAGTAGCATGTAAATGGCTTATAATAGAGTGAATTAAATAAAACAGAAGGTATTATTTAACTAAAAATGTGCATGATATATTTATTAGCAACAGATTTAAAGCAACAATTTACTATCATTATTAGGAGAGTTATTAAAAAAGTAAGGGCCGTGAAGAATCACAGCCCTTTTTTCAACCCTAAACCCTTATAAAACATTACAAATGTAATGTTTATTATTGAAACGATTAAAAAATGATTAAAATTTAATTAAGTTTTATGCCTTTTTTTAAAATCTTTCCAACTTCGAAAAGAAAAAGTCTCCTTCTATCGCTGCATTCTCATCACTATCACTTCCATGAACCGCATTTTCGCCTATTGAAGCTGCAAAGTTTTTACGGATAGTACCTTCTGCCGCATTGGCAGGATTGGTTGCTCCAATCAAGGTTCTAAAATCTTCCACGGCATTCTCTTTTTCAAGAATTGCAGCTACAATTGGTCCACTACTCATAAATTCTACCAATTCACCAAAGAAAGGACGTTCTCTATGGATGTCATAAAACAAACCAGCTTGTTCTTTTGTCAATTTAGTCCACTTCATTGCCTTGATACTAAATCCTGCTTTGATAATCTGGTCTAAAATAGCACCTGAATACCCTTTACCTGTTGCATCGGGTTTTACCATCGTGAATGTTCTGTTACTCATAATATCTTTTTATTTAAGGCTGCAAAAGTAATGTAATTAGGCTGGCAGACATAATCAGCCGGAATTAGATAATCAATAAATAATTTTTTGCTACGGATAAAATATAAGATTACAGCTTTTAATCCAAAAAAGAAGAGCATCAATCCATCATTATAAAAGGGTATTATACACAATTAAAGCAATTTTATACAACCTTTTTGGTTAACCCATTAAATAGTTATTTCTAGCGTACCAAGAGTAGTATATTTGATTTTCATAATAGCTTCTTAAGCCTTTAAAGATATACCTCATGAAAAAAATGTCTATCAAGCAACTTGCAAAGGAACTGGATATATCTACTGCAACCATATCGTACATAATGAACGGAAAGGCGAGGGAAAAGCGTATCAGTGTGGATCTGGAGGAGAAAGTGAAGAAATATGCCATAGAACATAATTATAAACCCAACCAACTGGCAAGCGGATTACGCTCTGGCAAGACGAAGATTATCTGCCTGATGGTAGAAGATATTGCTGACGTTTTCTTTGCCACCGTGGCGGGACATATTGAACAGATTGCCTACGATAAAGGCTACAAGATTGTTTATTGCAGCACCAAAAACGATACGAAGAAAACCCAAGAACTGATTAATACCTTTAGAAACAGGAATGTGGATGGGTATATCATTACTCCGCCCAATGGAATTGAGCAAGACATTCTTTCTTTGATAGAAGAACACCTTCCGGTAGTTACGTTTGATAGGGCTTCCAAAGCACCAAACGTAAGTTTTGTGGGGATGGATAATTTTGAGAGTTCATTTAAGGCAACCAACCATTTGCTGGAACAGGGGTATCAAAACATTGCCTTGGTAACATTAGATTCTGAGCAAAGCCAGATGAATGAAAGGTTGGGTGGCTATGAAAAGGCAATTAAAGACAGCGGCAAGAATACAATAATTGAAAAGATTGAATACACACATAGGCACGACACGGCAATTATAGACCAGATAGAAAAACTATTGGTAACAAATTCTACCATTGATGCCGTATATTTTGCTACCAACTATCTGGCCGTTAGCGGCTTGGACGCAATAAACAGGCTGTCATTAAAAATTCCAGACGTCTTGGGCGTGGTGGTATTTGATGATAATGATTTATTCAGGGTGCATCAGCCGACTATTACAGCCATTTCGCAACCTATTGCAGAGATGTCTGTACAGTTGATTAATATATTACTCAATCATTTAGAAGAGGGCAAAAAATATACGCCTCAAACACATATCTCGCCAGCCACACTTGTAGTTAGGCAGTCTTCAGTAAAACCTAAAGGGAAAGAGAAAAAGAAATAAACAATCTTACACTTGGTAGAAATAGAAAAGGGATTATCTAGGTATAGTTAATCCCTTTTCTATTTCTACCCTTCAATTAATACACAATCCCAAGGTTGCAGTGTCCTTTCCCAGTTAAATACACCATTGGTATCTACCTTTACTTTCTCCATTAATGTGGCAAACGCAGCATCTTTCAATTGCTTTGTCTGTTCGCGGGTTGGAGGTTCTGGGCTGCCCATCTCTTTCCATTTAGGATAAGCAAAGCCATGATTTCTGTCTAATGTTTCAATAGATACAGTAGCAGAAGGTTTCAATCCTTTAATATTCAAGGAGAACTTGCGGGGAGTGCCCATGTTTAATACCTCATTTACATTACCATCCACCACATCCTTTCTTTCGGAAGGATAATGAAACAATAAGGCAGTAATCTTTTTAGTTTTCCAATGGCGGGTAATAATAATGCCTTCTTCCTTGTGCAATATCTCATCGCCCAAAGCATTTAACATTCTATAGGCATGGAACGTAGGCTTAACTATTCCCTGATAATTAATCAATCCAAAGCCTCCATGAAACACAGTATCTCCTGCACCTTTTTCTTCAAATACATCTGTAAAAGTCCAGTAAGATAATGAATCCACCAACCCAATAGAATCTACATTTGCCTTGATAACAAAGGTTGCTGCCTGCAAGGAATCGTGCGTGGCATCACGCGGAGAAGGGCTGCTGCTCCACTCTGTACAATGTATTTCTGCCTTTGGATAAGGACTATTTGCCACCACATTCTTCAGCCATAATAAATCTTCCTTGGTAGCATCCACCTTTCTAACACGTCCTGCGCCCTTCTTTGTTTCAGGATCCAACGCCCAGTCAGTAGGATAAGGATGGCAAGAAATAAAGTCAACAGGAAGATTCTCTTTAGCGCAATAAGCGATAAAATCCTTAATCCATACGCCATGCCAATCGAGTGTATTAATATCATTTACAGTTAATGTCTTGTGCTTGGTTTTGTCTTCCACCTCACCATCAAAACGTTCGTCAGGAACAAAGTTGCTGGTGGAAGGTCCGCCCACACGCAAGCCTTTATCGATAGCTTTTATAGCATTGACTGATGTCTTGTACAATTCAAAATATTGACTCTTCGTTCCATCCCAAAAGCCATGTAAATCTGGCTCGTTCCATACTTCAAAATACCAACCCTTCACTTCATCTAATCCATAACGAAGGATGCAATGCTTTACAAAATGAGTAATCAAGTCTGCCCATTTAGCATGATCTTTTGGCGGAGAAACATAACCTTTCCACCAAAATTGCTGCGCAGGAGTACTTGCCAAATCTTTAGGCATGAAGCCTAATTCCACAAATGGTTTCACACCTATTGCCAGCATCCTGTCAAACAAATCATCAATATACTGCCAGTTATAAATTGGCTTACCCCCCACTTCTTTATACACACACATATCTTCATGAAACAAGCCATGAAAGCGGCAGAATTCAAAGCCACATAAATCCTTACTAATTTTCATTTGCTCCAGCCAACTGGCACGAAGCCCTTCATTGGCACGACCAGCACCTACACATTTACTCCAGAAGTGTGCAAAGTGTTCTCCCTTGGCAGTGGCATCAATTATTGCAGTAAGGTTATTGAACGTTTTTCCTTTTTCAGCATAAAAGAATGAAGGAATAAATACGGCACCTGATGCAGTGATGATGCTGTTCTTTAAAAAATGTCTTCCTTCCATAAATTATGATTAGAGTTATTTAATGACTCACTATTTAATCCCACAAGTATTTTTCAACGAAGGCAATTTTAAACTTTCTTAATAACGTTAGGTATTCTTCTTTAAAATCAGTATTTGTATGGTGTTTATGTTGATTGGCTATGTATTCAATTACCGAATCTACATGAGTAGGGCTTATTGAAAAAGCCCCATAACCATCCTGCCAAAAAGAGTTCTTTTCGTCGCAAAAAGGGTACGTTTTACGACAGAAAGAACCCTTTTTATAGCCCAAATCATTCCTAATCCCTATTCAAAACCTAACTATTCAGCCTTCCACTCCCCAGTTTTTACATTAATGCTCCAAGGTTTTGGTTTTGGCACCCAAAGTTTGCCATCGCCAATTTCCAATGGCATCCATATATAACGGGAATCCCATTGCGTTTTAGGTTTCCATATATCAGCCAGAAAAATTACTGTGGTAGATATAGTCCCAACAACCTTTAATAGCATGGTCGATTGTCCACCATAAGTATTTGTTTCTGTGGGAGCAATATGCTTAAACTCGCTCCAAGGTCCACTCAAGGAAGTGGCGGTTGCATACTTATTTGGGTTTGCATTCCAACCGGTAAGCGCAGACCCGATGGAATAATACAAGCCGTTATAATGAACAATGGCACCGCCTTCCATGTGAGCAGGAATGAGGCAAACTTCCTTTTCTACATTCATATAATCATCGGAAAGGGTGGCTATCCGGAAGCCAAATTTGCGATCCTCAAAAACCAGATAGGGTGTTCCATCATCATCTATAAACTGCCCAATATCCCTACTTTCATGCCCTAATGGACGGAATCTTTTTACATATTTAAACTCGCCGTCAGGCTTATCGCAAATAGCAATGGCCACTTGGGCAACCTTATAACTGCGGCTATCTATGTGCATATACATCACATATTTCTTTGTTTTTTCGTTGTAATAAACCTTTGGCCTTTCTAGTATCCACTTGGCACCAAGGCTATCTGGGTCACTCATTTTCACCACATCGCTACGGAATTTCCAGTTGGTTAAATCGGCAGAAGAATAGCAACTTACATAGCGATAATTGGTATCGAGCCCCTGCGCCCTTTCCTCGCCATACCAATAGTAAGTCTTACCAACTTTGGTGATTCCACCACCATGCGCCTGGATATGGTTGCCTTTATCATCTGGCCAAAGTTCTGTTGGCTTTATGATGGTTTGCTTTTGGGCTTGCGCTATTATGTTTATTAGTAATGCTACAGATATGGCAATAAAAGTCGTTACGCTTTTGGAGTTATTAGTTTTCATTTTCTAGTGTTTTACTTTATACAGCTTAAAGCCAAATAAGAAGATAACAAAATAGCAAATAATAGGCAGATAGTAAGCTTGGGCAATGTCGTGATTAGCTATCAATCCCATGAAAAAAGGGAAACACGCACCACCAACAACACCCATGGAAATAAAAGAAGAAGCTTGCTGTGTATGGCTTCCCAAGTTCTTAAGACCGAGACTAAAGATGGTAGGGAACATTATACTAAAGAAGAAATTAATCATAAACAATGCCCCATAAGAAGCCCAACCCCATCCTTGCGCCACGAGTAAACAACAGACAATGCTACCGAAAGCAAAGGCAGCAAGTAACTTGTTTGGGGCAATATATTTCATTAAAAATGTTCCTACAAAACGACCGATAGCCATCATCGCCATAAAGCCAGACATATAATTAGCCGCTTTTTCATCGGAAAAGCCCATTACCTTATTACCATAATTGATAAAGAAACTCCATGTACCCGCTTGTGCAGCCACATTGAAAAACTGAGATATGGCAGCCCAAACAAAATGCGAATGTTGGTACAACTTCTTACTCGGTTCGGCATCTACGTTTACAGCTTCTAAATCAACATTGGCTTCTGTAACATGAGGGTCTATTAATGTGGGTACTTTGATAAAGGCAAAAACAACCGCAATTGCTAGGATGAATGCGCCAAGGCAAGGATATAATATCTTAACTGAATCCAGATTATTACTGGCATCCCCACCAGTACGAAGCATAAAATAACCACCAATGGCAGGCCCCATTATTGCACCGACAGCATTAAATGATTGTGCGAAGTTTACGCGTTGGTCGCTTGTGCGTTGGTCGCCCAAAGAAGCCGCAAAAGGATGCGCTACTGTTTCTAAAGTTGCCATGCCGCAACCAACAATAAACAACGCAAACCTGAAAACACTGAAAGCCATATCAGCCGGTGCATTGGCAGCAGGAATAAACAGGAAACAGCCACCAGCAAAAAGGGACAACCCCAATAACACCCCTAGTTTATATCCAAAGCGTTTCATGAACATCCCAGCAGGAATACTCATAACGAAATAAGCCCCGAAAACAGATAAAGGAACCAAGGCAGATTGTGACTTACTAAGACCAAGTACTTTCTGAAAGTGACGTATCAGGACATCGCTCATGGAATGACATACGCCCCACAATAAAAACAGAGAGGTTACAAATACGAACGTGACGATGAATCTTTTCTCGGTAAAAGCAGCTTTTAAACTCATAATTTGAATCGTTAGAGATATAATATTTTAAAAATGTAAGGGGAATTATTAGTTTGAAAATACAGAGACATTGGCTTTAAAGCAACAAGCCCCACCAATCAATGCGGATGCCTCACCCAAGGTTGACTTTTGAATAAGGGGAACCTTTACCAATGAGTTGGAAAGATTGTGCATTACCTTATCCATAAACAATGACCAGCAGTTGACGATATTGCCACCAATAACCAAGACTTCAGGCGATTCCTGCTGAATAAATTCGAATAAAATCCAAGATAAATCATCAGCAAAAACCTTAAAAGCCTGAACAGCATTCTTATCAGTAGAAACCCTATCGGCAATTGCCTTTACATTTTCCAGCCTTTCACCCGTTAGGTTATAGTAATTTCTAACCAATCCCCGTGTAGAAACATATTCTTCAATCATTTCTCCCTTGTACTGTGTTACGCTCATTTCGGCATCTACCGTAATGCCATCCTTGCTTATTGCCGACCCCATACCAGTACCCAAAGTAATACCTATTGCATTGCCATATCCCTTGGCTGCACCACAAAAAACCTCCCCTTCCAAAAAAGCTTCCGCATCATTACGAAACCTTATCCTATCCTCACTAATCTTCAATTTTTTGCTTAATAATTCCCTCATGCTTAGTTTGTACAAAGACTCATACTTATTAAATCCTTTAATGAGCGAAACCCCATTCTCATAATCAAATGGACCAGGCATTGCAATGCCAATATTGTAAACTTTTTGTGGGTCCGCCTCATTTATTGCTTCAGCCCAAATGCTTATTATCTCTTCCGCAGACGCATGAGAATTTACCCTCTTTCTAACCTGTGTATTGGCAACATAACTCCTATTTGCTAAATCAATCAACCCAACTGTGATGTGCGATCCACCTATATCCACCCCCAACGCAAACTTCCTATTCATAAAAATATTTTTAATAATTCCTACCCCAAATCAGTAACAAGGTAAAGATACGCTTAACCGTTTAGCTTTTAAGTGACAAACTGCTTTTTTGAACAAAAGTTTAATCGGTTAACCTATTATCCAAAAAAATAGCCTCCATTATTTTCTATACAAAACCATTGTTGTTCTTGGAGCCACTTTTAATGCCTTCGCTCCACCAATCGATTGTTTTGTAACTAAGTTTATTGCCCCTTTAAATCCAGAAGGTACTACCACCTCAAATTCCTTATCAGTAGTGGCATTCATCGCAATGATGTAGTTGCCATATTGCATCTTATAAAAGTTTGCCCTTCCTGCTGACGGATGTTCCTGCCCCTCTTTGTAAGGAATTCCCGCAGGTATTTTTGCTATCGGTTGCCTTTCTCCAGCCTTTACCAAATGCAAACCATCAGGATATTTTACGCCACCCTTGGCAAACTCCATATTGGTACGATCCAGCACTGTATAATAAAGCCCACTACTATCAAACTGCTCCTCAATCTTCACGGTTGCCACCCTGTCATAGTTGGGGGTTATGTCGTGAACCTTAGCGAGATTGTTGATGGCATTTCTGGCTCTCCAGTACAAGGAAGCATAAAATATTTCCTTCCCATTCTTTATGGCAATCACCCCATCATCCTCATCAGAAAAAATAAAATCTGGTTGATCCCAACTCATTGGCAGCTTATAATTTGTTGGCTTCTGTGCCTTCGCAATCTCATATTGTTCAGGCACTTCCAGCAAACCATTGGTTACCCGGAAACCATTGTCTTTCATCCGCTCTTTTATGGTGTAGAAGTATTGGTTGTCATCAAACATTTGCTGTACAAAACCAATTAACCTTGGGTTTAATGTAGCAGTTGCGGCTTGCAAAGGACCACCATCCCACGAAGGACGTTGCGCATAGGTAACATCTCCAGGATAGTGTGCATCTCGCCAACCAACAACCACTTCCTGACGCATGGCAGTATATTTATCATCATCCAACATGGGATAACGGAAATAGGAACGTGCCAATGCAATCTTGTCTAGTTGTGCCTTTATCTTTTCGTCACCCGGAAGTTCTGGTTGCGGACGGGTTGCATCATAAATAGTGGCACACCAATCTATCACTTCACCATAATTTCCTACAAAGCCCAGTTCTTTGGTCAATCCTTTTTCCGTTAGCTGCCAATAATTATCTCCCAAATTCTTTACAGGTTTTCCATCCTCACCATCACTATCCAACCATGGCTGAATACCAACTGCCTCATATAAATAATGCAAAGCCACAGGTTCATCGAAGGCATCCTTACTACCCAAATCCTGCAAGGCTTTGTTGGCATAATAGATTCCGTATAAATCCTTAATCATTGTTTGATTAGAATATTGTCTTCTACTTTTTTGGTTCAGTATTCTTGAATACAACAACATACCAGCGTAAGCCTCCCTCCTACTAATCTTTCCCCCTGCCCCATCATCAATCTTTTCATCCAGATTATTTTTTATTTGATTGAATAATAAATGAATGCTTTGCCCAATTGCTCCCACCCCAAACCATTCAGGATTTGGCGTTGATGGATCAGCAAAAGCGATCTTGGGATTCAACTTATAAGCCTTATAAAAATCATCCATGCTATATAAGACCCTATCTACCAGTTCCTTGTTTTCATAACCAAAACTCCATTTCACCCGGTATGCCTTTGCCAAAAACTGCATTTGCATCTGGTTTAAAGGCTTGCTGTCTTTTACAAGTTTCTCAATGTTGTCATTCACCCTTTTTTTCAATGCGCCCATCACTTCTACTCCAGGATATGGTCTCTTTGCATAAGCTGGTGGTGTACCCTGTTTTTCATCGGCAGGTGGTTCAAAAGCGCCATCAGTATGCGTATATACCTTATAAATACCACGAGTTTCTTCCGTCATATCCTTTTGGTATTTATCCCACGTTTGTCCATAACCCCAAATTAATCCTTGACTTCTTATCTCCAACGTCAACTCTGTTTTGCTATTGGTAAGCGATAGTGGCAAGGGAAAAGTGGTGTAAAAGAAACGTTCATTATAAAAAGGAAAATCGCTACCAATATCAAGCATATCCACATCACCCAAATGCCTGCTACTTAACTGCTTATCGCCACAAACAAAATATAATCTGTCATGACTTACATCCGATCCCCAAAAGCGAACAGTAATATAATTCTGCACATCTGGGTTTACCTTGATGGTAAAAGACATGGTTCCACCTTGCCAGTTAGGTATCAGTTTAGGTTTAAGCACCCTTGCCGATTCTCCCAATCCGCCTGTGATTTGTTTGCTTTCCTCTCCAATAAAATTGTGTGCCTTTTCGGATGCTTCATTTCCAAAAACAAGTTCATCTGTCAAACCCTTTTTCCCTTGCCCATAAGTATTAAGGGCAATAAAAGCCAATAATGTAAGTGTAATTTTTTTCATCTTATTAGTTTATACTGAACAAATATTTAATCATTCAAAGGCATTTTCCTTATAAGGAAAACCATTTTAATGTAAGGAAAATCAATTTTAATCATAAGGAAAGTCATTTTAATGATAATCAAAACCATTTTCCTTACAAGGAAATTCATTTTAATCATAAGGAAAACCGTTTTAATGATAAGGAAATTGATTTTAATGATAAGGAAAATGGTTTTCCTTATCATTAAAATTGCTTTCTTACACTAAAATTCCAACTATTTAAACGTACTCACCAGCTTAATTTGCCCCCTCACTTCGCCAGCAGGGAAGTTTTGGGTATTGATTACATAATACCATTTATTATTTTTTAAGGCATTAAACTCTGTTTTGCTCAGCCGACTGTAAGCCCAGATTGCAAAAGAAACGGTATCGGAGCTGGGTAAATAATTGGTGGAAGTATAAGTGGCAATGTTGCGCGCAAGCGGGGCAACCTGACCAGAATCGGAAGCAGCATAAAAATTTAAACTGGTAACCTTACTGGTAAGCCCATTCCAGATAAATGAATAGTTGAAAATTTGTAAGGTTGAATCGTAAACCCCATTAAAATTTACCGTGGCTGTTGAAGAATCGTTTGCATTTGCAGGCACTAATTGAGCAGCCGTTCCTGCTCCAGCAAAAACATATTGCCCATAATTGGTGTATGGCGTTGCGGTATCATTCTTTTTGCAACTGACCAAAAACAACGCTCCGCAAAGCAGAAGAGCCGATGAAAGAAAAAATTTATTATCCATTAATTGTGATTTGAATGATTTGAATGATTAATTAAAACTCTCTGATACATAACTCATATCTCATAACTAGCTAAGGCGTTATCGTTAAAGTAACCTGCCTTACCACCGTTTTATAGTCTCCATTATTCTGATTGCGGGCAATAAATGTGGCTATATAAGTACCAGGGGTTGTATAATTCTGTGTCATTTTGTAGGTACTAAAGTGACTTTGACTGATATTTTTGATTACAATTCCCAAATCGGGCGGGTATTGAGAAAAAGTATATGGGCGTGAAATTGCCCAATCTTCATCTGGCAAACTACCCACAGCCGGCGCATTGAAGGTAAGTGTTTGTGTGAGGGACGAGACATTGCCATAAACCCATGCATTGAAAGGATTGGCTAAACTAGCCGTATAAAAACCCCCGCCAGTAAAATTATTGGCTTGGGTATAGACGGTATCTTTAAAATAACTTTTTAAATTATAAACCGATAGTACCCATTTCCTTGATTTATAGGTAGTTTTTGCTGTATCAGAAATATACCTGAAAGCAAGATAAAGAGGCGCAGTTCCTGAAACCAAAGAATCTACCCTGATGCTTCCCGATGGAACAGTTGTAGCCCCATTTGCCAATGATGCCTTAGAAGAAATATCAATCCAATTAGCATTTCTGATGTTAGAGGAGTCCATTACGCCAGAAAAATTGGTAGAATACAATAGCGAAATATTATTGGCAGACCAAGGTTGTGTGGAAGAATTGGCAGCCGTACCCAAGGTTGAAAAAGACAGCACACTAGAATCTGCCTGCATACTGGTATCGGTGGCAAACTGGTATTTGCTATGTGGCAAACCAGAATAGAAAGTAATAAAATCTGGATTGCCAGTAATAGTAAAAACAACTGTATCGTTAACGCTATAAGTGGCATTACTGACAAAAACAGTGAAATCGTTTGGCGCATCAATGGTTGTCTTGGTACAAGCAACCATTGAAACAGTGATAGCCAAAAGAAAAATAATCTTATTCATACAATCTCTTTTCTAATAATTAATAACCAGGGTTTTGAGTCAATAATCCATTAAGACTTAAATCGTACAATGGAATTGGCCAATACATATCCTTTACACCAATATTTTGAGTTGGGGCAAGAGGTACATTATCGGCACCAACACCAAGCTCTGAAACAACTGAAGGGATTTGTGGATAAGTAGGATTATTGCCATTAATATCCTTTGCCAAACTTCTGATTGTAGGAATCAACAACCCCCAACGCCTTAAATCTGGTAAGCGAAGACCTTCAAAAGCCAGTTCATGGTAACGCTCCATCTGTACGGCAGTCCTGAAATCTGCTTGAGAAAGCCCAGATAGGTCAACACTAGTTTTGGATGGAGACAAATAAACCGTCACTTGAGCAGCAGTACCCACATACTTAAA
>JANYEU010000319.1 GCA_025362915.1 Chitinophagaceae bacterium
GGCAAAGTCAGCAGTCTTTTACATAAAGTCAGCAGTCTTTTAGTAAATCTGGGCGAGCGGAGTACCAATCCCGCCCAGACTACCCCTACTCTTGTCAGGTTTTAGTAAATCTGGGCGAGCGGAGTACCAATCCCGCCCAGACTACCCCTATTCTTGTCGGGTTTTAGTAAAACCTGACAAGAGGAAGATCTTCTACGATTAGTTCAAGAAGGATATAGCGCAATAGCAGGCAGTATTATTTCTTTAACTTTTCTCCTGTTAACTTATTTGTCGTTTTATT
Source organism: Chitinophagaceae bacterium (assembly GCA_025362915.1). Lineage (GTDB taxonomy): Bacteria > Bacteroidota > Bacteroidia > Chitinophagales > Chitinophagaceae > Parasediminibacterium. The sequence goes on from JANYEU010000319.1 coordinate 281, forward strand.
TTCAGGCAAAAGCGATTTAGCATTCAATGGCGTTACTACCTTTTTACCCGTTTTAGCTTCCAATTCCTTCATGGCTACTTTGGCTACATTGCCTCCTTGTGCTGCTACTTTTTTGTTTGCTTCAAAACCTTCTGGGTTCACCGCTTGCGAAATGTCTTTGGTAGATGCTTCTGCAAGCATATTCAAAATAAGTTCTGTATTGGTCATGTTGTCCCGCAAGTTTTCCTTTATCAAGCATTTAACACCTTATACTCTTTGGTTGTTTTGCCAGCCCATGCTTTGGTAATAATATCGGTAAGTGTAGCAAATTGTTGTCCTTCCTTCAATCCCCTGTTTTTCCATTCATCGGTTAGCTCCTTTCGTATTTCAATACTTTTAAGCCGTTGATTTATCCAGTTTTCAGAATAGCCCAATTGCATATATTGTTCCATAGCCCTATCAATGGTTAGTTCTGGGTCTTGCATTTCATCCAATCTTTCCGAGGCAATTTTTGCCACCCAAAGTTTAAAAGGTTCTGCCTTTGGTGATGGAATGGATTGTATTAGCCTAAAAAGCTGTTCGGTATCGGCTACATCAGTTTTATAAAACTTGCCGTCTGCTGATTGCATTTTCAGTTGGTTACAATTTGTAACCAACTCACTGCCTTCTTTCGCTAGCCTGTGTTTCAGAACTTTCCAATAATTGTTCGGGTTTGGGCTGTCGGTTAAAACACCAATTACATCTACAATAGAAAAATACCATTTCTCCTATTCAGCATCCCATAATGTCCGCACTTTTTTGTCTTCAAATAGTTGTATGGCATTTTCTTGTTTCATCGCTTTTCATTCTTATTTTAATCTTTCCCTCTCTCAGACTGTAAATGAGTAGTTAGTAAATCCAGTACAAATAATTTATAGCAGCACTTCTCAAAATACTTATCTACTTTATTTGGTTGCTTTAATTGTGGCTTTACAGCTAATCTTCTCCCTGTCCTTTCTTTAAATGATTCGAAAAACTCCTTGGATGGATAAATCCAAGATAATACACCACCATCTTCGTCTGATAGCTCCGTTATTTGCCAAAAAGCAGCTTCCCATCTTGTGTTGTCATTTACGTCTTGATGTTCTAAAATGTCTAAAATCATAGTTATATTTTTATGTTACGAGAAGCTTTATGCCCTCTTTCTAGTAAAAATATACTGATTATTATTGATAAACTAAAAAAAATTACCTTGCTAGTATTATTCCTTATGACCTCAATTGTAGTAAACGCTCTTGTTCTTAAGTAATAAACAGGGTTAATTGACATATTCTATAACTATAAAACACAATTAAATATGAGTTCTTAAGCGTTTATTATTTCTGTTAATCTTTCTTGTATGGATCTAGCATTTTCGTCATTAGGATTGATATTCAACGCAATTTTTGTATCCTGTAAAGCCTCAAAAAAATCGTTTAAATAGTACTTAGATATTCCTCTAATTAAATATAATGAATCATTGGTTTTATCAATCTCTATTGCCTTTGTAAAATCCTCAATCGAACCTGTATAGTCTCCAATATCTTGCCTAGCTTCTCCTCTGTCTGAATAGAAACTAGCATTTTTGCTGTCAATCTCAATTGCTTTTGTATAATCTTCAATTGCACCTGAATAGTTCTCTAAGATTATCTTTACATATCCTCTCTTGTGATAATAGCTAGCATTGCTATTATCAATTTTTATAGCCTTAGTAAAAAACTCAATTGCATTTAAGTGTTGTCCAAGTTTGTAACTAATGTTTCCCAAATTAATATATGGGTTTGCATAATTACTGTCGATTTCTATCGCTGTGTTGTAATCTTCAAATGCTTCAGAATAATCTTTCAAATCCTTTTTAGCATTGCCTCGCCAATTAAATGCAAGTGCATAACTTGGGTAAAGCTCAAGCGACTTGTTGTAGTATTGAATTGCCCCTGAATAATCTTTATTGTCGGCTTTAACCCTCCCCATTTCATAATATTCAATTGCCTTAGTTTTACTAGCTGATTCAATTTCGTTTAATAGCTTATTGGTTACGCTTATGGCATTGCCCACACGCTTTATCAAGCCGCCATCGTGTTTTATCAGTTGGTTATTTTCCATAAGTGGTGTTATTTATACTGTCCATTCATTTGTTATTTAAACCATTGCCCAATTTGTCGGGGTGCTGTAGAGACGGATGATAATCCGTCTTATTTGCAAGGCAAATTCTTTTTACAATATAAAATCTACTTCCCAACAAACAGCGTGTCAGCCAGAGCCTGTCGAAGGCGGGATAATACGTTCAACCTTGCACTTCGATAAACTCAGTGAGACAGTCCCGTTAATTTCCGATGTGAACATGCACCACCCTTATAGGGTTCAAAACCCTATAAGGGTTCGTACCCCAAATCACACATCCCCAATTGCTGCTGCAACTGTTTCTTTGCATTGCTAAAATAATCATCCCAATCAGTAATGCTGCTAACAGTTTTGTAGGTGTCGCTTTCTTTTAGTTCCTGCAATTGTTCCTTTAGTTCCTTTATCCGCAACCGTAGTTTTTCCATCTCTGTTTGTAGCAATTGTTTTTGGTTAATAGCATCCGATTTACTCACAAAGAAATTACCTTTTTCTAAGTTCTCCAATATTTCTCGCACCTTGTTTAGGTCGTTCTTTTCATAAGCCGCACTTAGTTCTGCAAACAATTTGGTAGCTAGTTCTTTTTGTTCCTCACTCACCACATCAGGGTGGCAAAGTTTGCTTGCCTTTCGGTATTTGTTCTTTAGTTCTTTTTGTTCCTCGAGTGTAAGTGTGTCTATTTGATCATCCTTGGTGGCTTCATATTCTTTATGGTAGGTATCGTAATCTTCCTCCGCCTCCTGTTGTTGCGGTGTGCCTTTTGCCTGTTTCTTTCTGTATTGCAGAATCTTTATAATCAGTTCACCCAGTTCTTGGTTGTGCCTAGTGCCAAACTCGTGTATCAGTTTTTCTATGTCAGCCTTCTCATCGCTAAGGTTGTTTAGGTCAATCTCCAGTCCCTTTATCTCCAGTTTCAGGGCTTCCACTTCGGTGTCTATATAAAACGAGAGTTGATTATGGGCATTTATAAAAGCCTCAATAGCCACAACTGCTTTGCTGTAAGCTTTAGCCTTGAGGGCAATAATAATATTGGGTAATTCACCAATGGCAGGCAGTTGCTCCAGCTTTGCAATATGCGCTTCTAGTTCCTCTTCCTCGTCTAATATAATAAGGCTTTTAATCAGTTCCAGCCTTTTAATTGTTTTCGATAGGTCTATCGGTTTTGTATCTGCCATAAGTAATTTGTTTTGGTAAAAGTAGGGGATAAATGGCATCAAAAAAGGTCAAATTCTTTGCTATTCCTCACTAATATCTACAAGGGCTGGCGCATCGCTTG